>CAYMFZ010000143.1:0-10547 GCA_964389585.1 uncultured Pirellulaceae bacterium
TAGCAAGACCTGAACGCATCGTCATGAACCTCAGGCGACCAAGGCCATTTGTTCGAGCGACTTGCTCGAGCGTCAATTAAAAATCAATTCAACATGCGAAACCTTCAAAGAATTTTGATTCCTATTTTGAACTCATGAAAGTTTTGGCAAAATCGGAACGCACTCAACCTTACAAGCACTTATCTATTAAACTTTGCGTTGCGCAATCAATCCAATCGAGACCCCAATAGAAATACCAAACATGCCAATTGATTTTTCTCTTATCACTGATCACGCAGACATGTTATTGCCGGCGGGTGCCGCTGCTGGTGGCGCGGTTGCTTCTCTGTCGTTCAAATACCTGTGGGATCGACACTTATTTCGCAGCCGCAATGGCTACAACATCGTCAACGCGTCACTGAGCACGCTTCAAGCAGTTGAAGATAAAGACGGAGACGGCGAGACGGCAATGCAGCTTGAGATCGACGTGTTGTTTGAAAGCCAGCTTCAAACCTTGCTCGACAACAAGTATGCAATCAAGGTTGTTACGACGGCGGCGCGAAAGGCTAAACGCTCGGGCAAACCATTGTTGAACTTTGGCAAAGACCACTGGTTTATTCTCAACGGGTTTCTTTGCGAGCTGAGCGAGAAATACTCGCAAGGCTTTTTAACGAAAGGCTTGGCCTCACCTGTAAAAACCGAAGTCAGTTTTGTGTTTGCTTTGACTTACGAATCGTGGCCAAACATGCGGCAAGGAAAAGTCCGCTTGATCATGGCTCCAGAAAATCAACTTAAACCAGAATTATTCAAAAAGAAGTGGAATTTCAAAAGTTCCAGCCACGCGGATCGCAAGGAAACACTTTCGCAGATTTGCGATGACTGGCATGGCTCAAAAACATTCTGCCGGGCCATTCGATTGCCAATCTTGCACACGGCTCCAATTTGAAACTAATTTCAGAAATTAAGAATTGAGATAAGCCAATATACAACACAGCCAAGGTGCGACCTCTGCGGATGGCTTTCATTGAGTTGCCGTCGGCAGCAAAAGGTTACTTCTTTTTCGGTTGCTTAGGATCTTCCGTGTTTCTTTTCAATCCAGAGATGCGTCCCTCGACAAACAATTCGATTGGCGTGCTGGCGATCTTTCCGCCCTCTTCAGAAATCGCGATGGCATTGACTTTGATTGGGCCTCGTCCGAACAGCTTTGCCGAAACTTCGATTTCAGCGTTGCGTCCAATCTTTTTCGCCAACGACCTGCCATTGTGAACCAACTCGACCGAGTCGCCGAAATTGGATTGGATTTGGAATTTGATTTTGTCCGTATCCAAGTAATCTGTGTGCTTCGTTGCGACGTTGATTGAACGGCCCTTGTTTTCAATCGTAATCGGAAAGATCGAACTACCGGTCGTTTCAATCGAGTTATTGGCAATCGCTACCATACGAATTTCATGGAAACCATCAGCCATATTCGAAGTGTCAAAAGCGATCTTGTCTTGCATCGAAACTCGATGAACAAGCTTTCCATCGACATAGAACTCAACACCGGCAATCGGCACTGGCGAATCACTTCCATCCAATGTGATTGTTGCGGTTCCCTTCATTGTTTGGCCTGGCTTGATACCTGAAACTTTCAGAATTGGTCTCGTCGCCCATGGTTGGCAAAGCGCATCTCCAACCAGAATGGTTTGAAACGGCCCTTGAACCGACTGATAAAACGCTTCAGCCAAAGTGCACCCCCGAGCGTAGTGCACGTGAATCATTGGATGCGGGAATTTGGGCTGGACTGCGTATGGCTCAACGACCGTTCCACTTCCTCCTGCGGCGCCGTTGATCAAAAACTCAGTCGCTTTTGTCTGACCTCGTTTGTGGAAGGCGCCGCCGTAGCTCGTCAAATTATCGCCAAATGCACCTGGAATAATTTTGCTTCCCGAAGCCAACCAATTGAATCCAGCCGTTCCGCAAGTCACGCCAATTACGTCACGTTTCTTGACAGGAATCGAGTCAGTCACAATTTCGGTACCAAACCCCATTTCCTTAAGCTGATTAATCGCCGGCTCGAAATTGACTTTCCGTGTCGTCGACCGGACATCTTTGGTATCCGTAAAATAAAACGTTCCCTGCGGCTTGGTTTCATCGGCAGCAACCGAACGCTTAAGGCAAGCGAGTGCTTGTTTCTCGGTCATACCATGGTTCCGCGTCACCGCCAGAATCGACGAAAGAAAATGTCGGTTACCCTGCCCCAACTCAGAATTCAACATTCCATTGGGCGCCCAACCGTAACGTTGCTTAAATCCATGAGTCGGCAAAAACTCAAACGGCTGGTCTGGAATTCGATTAACGATTCCCTTAAACATCGGATCATCTTTGACCTTTTCAAAAGCAAGATCGGATTGTGTTTGCTTTTGATAACACCAACCCAGCTTGATCGATCGAATAAGCCAAGCGGTGGCGTTCTTCGCATCGCCCAGTTTCCCGTACAGTTTTGCCAAGCAGTAGTGAACCGCCAATTGCTGTGGATTCTTTTTCCCAAGCTCAATCAGCGTCTTGATCGCGGCTTGGATCTCTTCGTCTGACTCTGACTGTATCGCTGCGATCGCGGCATCGAACTTTTTTTGTTGCTCTCCCACAAAGGGGCGACGCAGAAGCACATTGGCGCGATTGCGATAATAGTTATTGGATTCCATCATCATGTAGCCAGGATCTTCCTTCATCCCAGCCGCCAAAAAATAAGTCAACGATGTCAGTGAAGCGTCGGCGTTGAATAGCTTGGCAGGCAACATTCTGGGTTTGCCCTTCATCAACTCAATCAACTGCTTGTGGTGCTTGGTGACTTCAATCGCTGTCGGAAAGTCAGACGAGTAGACGATGTAGTCGATACTGCCCACCAGTTTTCGGCTTTCCATCTCCTTCACCAACGGCTCAAGCACGATCTGCTTGAACTTCTTCCAACCAGCAATCTCTCGGTCTGGAATTCCGTTCAGGTAAACAACGTTGCGAGACGGAATTTTTCGCAAATGAATGTAGTGATTGGCCAACATCTTTGACGAAGCAGAATCTGCGTTGACAACTAGTAGCACATTTTCAGGCCCGCCCCCGGCATAGGCTGTTCCTGACACCGAGCACAAAACGCAAATCAGTAAAACTGAAAGTAAACCGATTGGACTTAATCGGGGCGTTCTCAGCGTTCTCGTTCTCAGCGTTCTTCTACTCGCTGATTCCAAATCAGAAGGTAAACCGCAACCAGGCTGCTGAGCCGTGACAGAATTCATAGTGCATTTTTCTAATTGAGTGAGTGCGCAAGTACGACAACCATATCAGATCCGTTCCATTCGTTTCGGAGCTAATCGACGTCGCGCCGTTTTACCCGGTAAATTTAGTGGTCGACCATGAATTCAAAATTAATTTTAGTGGTCAGGATGCAAAATTCCCGCGTCCATCGCCTTGAATTGTTAAGACAATATGAATTCCGCAAAGTGTTAAGAACTCTTAACCTTCGCTTCATCTTTCATTGCTACTCTTTGCCCAAACAAGGTGATTGCTGGTCCAAATTTTAGCCAGCCAACGACCCTATTTGATCCTAAAAGTAACAACGGAATCTACACTAATGAGTCGAAACGTTTTTGCAGCTTTTACTTGCTCAGTCCTGATGCTCGCGGCCATGGGTTGCGACAACAGCAAGTCCGGAGAAGGCCAAGCCGCCTCGAATTCGAGCGGCAACAGTGAAACTTCTTCGCTATCGGGCAACATCACGATCGAAGGCTCAAGCACCGTCGAACCGATTTCGAACCGCGCCAAAGAAATGTTCAATGACGGTTTCCCGGGCGTCAACATTGCAGTCAGCGGCCAAGGAACCGGCAATGGATTCAAAGCACTTGGCAGCAAAGAGTGTGACCTCTCGGATGCATCTCGCCCCATCAAGAAAAAAGAGCTCGACGTCTGCAAGGCAGCAGGCGTTAACTTTTATGAAGTCCCGGTCGCCTACGATGGTTTGACAATCGTAATCAATAACGAAAACGATTTTGTCGAAAGCCTAACCGTTGAACAACTGAAGCAAATCTTTCGCGAAGACATGGCGGCCAAGACTTGGAAAGAAGTCAACGACTCATGGCCTGACGAAAAGATTTCGATCTACGCTCCTGGGATCGCTTCGGGCACACATGATTATTTTGTTGAAGTCATTGGCAAGAAAGACAAAAAGGGTCTTCGCTCTCCCGCCGACGGCCAAACAATGCTCAGCGAAGATGATAAGGTTCTCGTAACGGGAGTCAAAGGCGACAAGTTCGCGATCGGATTCTTTGGCTTCTCCTATTACGACGCCAACAAGGAAGAACTTAAGGCTGTTCCAATCGTCAATCCAGCCAACGACACACCCGTCTCGCCCAGCATGGCAACGATCGAATCGGGCGAGTACGCCCCGTTCAGTCGCCCCTTGTTCATCTATGTGAACACAGAATCGTACCAACGTGCCGAAGTCAAAGAGTTTGTCGACTACTACTTGAGCAACGCCATTGCGATTGTTAAAGACGCGAGTTACGTCCCGCTTCCGCAGTCAATTTACGATGCCGCCAAAGAACGAATCGTCAAAGACATGCCTGGCTCGCACTACGTCGATGGAGCAACAGGCGAAAAGCGAGATGGCTCGGTCGTCGAAGTCTACAAGGCAGAAAACTTGCCCCAATAGAAGACCGAGGTCGAAACGAATTTACGAAACGAACATCCTCAGATCACGCGCAAGAATTAGCAGCTTAGAACTTAATGAGTGATTCCATTTCCGCCGAAAGCAAACTTCTAACGGCGGATTCCTACACACGTCCAACCTTTCAAATCCGCAGCTCTTCTTCGAGCAAGCGTTGGCAAGCTGTTGTCGTAACTGCGTTGATCTTTTGTTCGCTTGTTTCATTGCTGACGACGATCGGCATCATTGTGACATTGGCTCTCGAGTCGTGGGGCTTTTTTGCTGACGATCGAATCGAGATTTGGAAATTTCTAACCGGCACCAAGTGGACCGTTGGTCAAACCCAAGGCGAACTGAGCTATGGCATCTTGCCGCTGCTTTCTGGAACGCTGCGAATTACCGGCATCGCGATGCTTATCGCACTGCCGATGGGATTGATCTCGGCCATTTATCTCAGCGAGTATGCTTCGAAACGAGTCCGCTCGATTCTCAAACCAACCCTCGAAATTCTGGCAGGCATTCCGACCGTCGTGCTTGGTTTTTTCGCGGTCAAATTCATCACACCCTACATGCTCGCTCCGGTCGGCGACTTCAAAACTTTCAACGCGACATCAGCCGGAATTGCCGTTGGCATCCTCTGCCTGCCGCTGGTCACATCGCTCGCGGAAGACGCTTTGCAAGCCGTTCCCAATCGGCTTCGCGAAGGGGCATACGGCTTGGGATCGACTCGACTTGAAGTCACCCTAAAAGTCGTTGTGCCTGCGGCGTTGTCGGGAATCATCTCAGCGTTCCTGTTGGCGCTTGCCCGGGCGATCGGCGAAACCATGGTTGTCGCACTGGCGGCAGGAAGCACACCCACGTTTACGTTGGACCCTCGGATGCCATCCCAAACCATGACCGGCTTCATCGTAGAGACATTCAAAAGCGAATCCGTTGTGCCGGGTACGCTTGGCTACTTTTCGATCTATGCCGTAGCTGCGGTACTGTTCTTGATCACATTTGGAATCACGCTAATTGGGCAAATCATTCGTCTGCGTTACCGCGAGGTGTACGACTAATGAATGAGCCAGCCAATAAAAAACGCGAGTATCGCAGCGACTCACGCCGCAAGCTGTTTAGCAGTGCGTTTTCGGTCATCTGCTTGCTCGTTTCCAGTATCGCAATCGTTGTTCTGACGACTTTGCTGATTTCGATTTTTGCAACTGGTGGAAGCTGGCTGAACCTGGAATTCTTGACGGCCAGCCATCGTGAAAACAATCCCGAAGGATCGGGCATCGGCCAAGCCATCGTTGGCTCGCTGGTGATTTGCCTGATCTGTGGAGTGGTTGCGTTGCCGCTGGGCGTTGGGACTGCGATCTTTCTCGAAGAGTTTCAACCACGAAACAAATTCTTGCGAATGTTTCATGGCCTAGTCCAGTTGAACATCAACAATCTTGCCGGGGTCCCTTCCATCGTTTACGGCATCCTTGGCTTGACGGCTTTCGTCTACATGTTTGGGGCTTTTAACTCGATCCGTGTCAACGACCAACCCGACTTCGAAATCGGCGCAAGCTACTTCTATCAAACCAAAACCCTCGGCGGGACCTACGTCAAATTCCCGGCCGTCGCCGAGATTCAGCCGACGTTCGAAATCCAAAACAGCTTGAAAGCCACGAATGCTGATGGCGAATCATTTCACTTGAACTTGGTTTCGACAACCGATGACCCGCTAAGCTACCAAAGCAAACAATCTGTTTCCGTGATCCGTGGCACCCAAGCGAAATTGTCCAATCGCGATGGCGATGAAATCTACGAATCCCAAACCGTCGACGGCACATTGTTTCGTTTTCCCGCCAAGCCAACCTACAGCCAGTTTGCAAAAATTCTTGAGCCGATCACAGTCACTGGGCCCGACGGCGAGCAGTTTGAATTGAATGTCCTTTCCAAAGCAGACTCAATTCCAACGGATGACTTGGTCAAATCACAAAGCGTGTTCGCCGATTCACCTGATCCGAAAAAGCGGTCTTCGGCTTCGATCTTTCGCGAGAATTCAGCTTTTCACATGCATCTCCCGTTTAGCAAAAGCGTCCTCTCAGCCGGGCTAACATTGGCGTTGGTGGTTTTGCCAATCGTCATTATCGCTTCACAAGAAGCCATTCGGGGCGTGCCCCAAACGCTTCGCGAAGCCGCCTTTGGGATGGGCGCGACGCGATGGCAAGTCGTTCGCGGCGCGGTTCTGCCGTCAGCCATTCCCGGCATCATGACGGGTGCGATTCTCGCGATGAGCCGTGCGGTTGGAGAAGCCGCTCCATTGCTCGCGGTGATGGGCGGAGTTCTGGGAACCACGAATCAGCTTTCCAGCCTGATGGACAAGACGCCCGTTCTCCCTGTCACAATTTTCAAATGGGCGGGTGATGAAAATGAAGGATTTGAGCATCTTTCTGCGGCGGCGATCATTGTTTTGCTGGCGATTTTATTACTGATGAATTCGGTCGCCATTTTTATCCGATACAGATACGAGAAAAAGCTTGGCACCTAGAGACTTGCGATTCGCCTGAGATTACCCCAACCCAATCGCATCGAGTTAGCGAAACAAAAATGCAAAAGACAAAATCCAAATTGACGAATCGAATGAAACCCAAATTGCAATCATCAAAAATGCAAACCAACTCCGGCGGCACCGCAGTCTTGGACGCACCGACACCTGAAACTCACGCAATTCGCATCGAGTCGTTCAACGCTTTTTACGACGACTTCCAAGCGATTCATAACATCAACTTGAACATACCAGAAAAACAGGTCACTTCTTTCATCGGCCCAAGCGGCTGTGGAAAAAGCACCTTGCTCAAGTGGGTCAATCGAATGAATGACATCGTTCCCATCGCGCACGCCAATGGCAGCCTTTGGGTCGGCGAAACCAACGTGCTTGCTCGAAACACCGATGTTGTAGATTTGCGTCGCCAAGTCGGCATGGTTTTTCAAAAAGCCAATCCATTCCCCAAGTCGATATTTGACAACGTGGCTTATGGCGCGAGACTGCACTACAAGACGTCTCGCTCAGAGCTTTATGATTTGGTCGAGTGGTCGCTCAAAAAGGCAGCTTTGTGGGACGAGGTCAAAGATCGCCTCAAGGGATCCGCCCTTGGGCTTTCTGGCGGACAACAACAACGCTTGTGCATTGCCCGCGCGATTGCGACCGGACCAGAAATCCTTTTAATGGACGAACCTTGCTCGGCATTGGATCCAGCATCGACGTCGAGGATTGAGGACCTAATTTTCGAGCTACGCGAACAGTTCACAATTGTGATCGTGACCCACAACATGCAACAGGCGGCTCGTTGCAGCGACCGAACCGCTTTCTTCTACGAGGGAAAGATCGTTGAAGAAGGCTTAACCGAAGACGTTTTCACACGTCCAAAAGAAAAACAAACTGAAGACTATGTCACCGGAAAATTTGGCTAGTGTTTGTCAAAGCTTATCGGGTAGTGGACCAGGTTACGAGTCTTTTTAGGAAGCAAAAAGAAATGGGACGCGTTACCTCGTCCACTACGTTGAATCCCAATCTTTATGTTTGACAAACCACTAGGAACACAACGTGCGTGGGATAGGCTTCCAGCCTGTCTTTTAAAACGTAGGCCCACCGACAGGCCGGAAGTGATGGAATCCTATCCAATCTTTTAGTTTTGACAAAACAGTTTCAACTCCAATACTATCAGCGTCTATTCGTACTTAACAAAAACAAGATGTCCAAGCATTTACAAAAAGACGTCGACCATCTTCACCGCCGACTTATGTCACTTTTCGGTGTGGTCGAACAAATGATCGATAAAGCCGTCCGGGCACTTTGCGAACAGCGAGTAGAACTTGCTCACGAAGTCATCGAGACGGACAATCAGGTCAATCACACCGAAGTTGAAATCGAAGAGGATTGCCTGAAGATTTTGGCGCTTCATCAACCCGTGGCTGCGGATCTTCGCCGAGTCACGACGGTCCTGAAAATTAATTCAGACCTCGAACGAATCGCAGATCTAGCGTGCAACATCGCCGAACGTGCCGAGTGCATGCACGAGCATCCGTACTTTCCGATTCCCGACAAACTTCCAGAGATGGTTCGCCAAGCGACAACCATGGTCCGATTTGCTTTGGATGCGTTCGTTGATTCAGATTGCAATCTAGCGAAGCAAGTCATCCAACTCGATGCCGCGGTTGATGATCACAATCTTGCGGTGATCAATGAATTGCAAAACCTGATGGCGCAGGATTCAAGCTTGGTTGTACCCGCCCTGCACTGTT
The DNA here is from genome assembly GCA_964389585.1 of uncultured Pirellulaceae bacterium. GTDB lineage: Bacteria > Planctomycetota > Planctomycetia > Pirellulales > Pirellulaceae > Mariniblastus. Next base: position 8,927 of record CAYMFZ010000143.1, read on the forward strand.
TTTCTGCCTCGCGACACGTGGAACGTATTGCCGACCACGCCGAGAATATTGCAGAAGATGTGATCTATCTCGTTGACGGCGACATCGTCCGACATCGTCATGGAATGTTTTTCGATCACGACCACCAAGTTTCCCCCGACAACAGTTAGTCCGCTTCTTGGTAGAGATTATCAAACTTGATTCTGATTAGTTACGAATTTGCACTCTGATGTCCAAAAAAAAAATCCTAATTGTCGAAGACGACCGTGCACTCGCCGGCGTACTCGAATACAACTTCGGCAACGCTGGTTACGAGGTTTACTGTGCTAGTGATGGCATGGACGGAATCAACCAAGCTCGCTCGAAACAACCTGACTTAATCGTTTTGGACTTGATGATTCCCGTAATAGACGGAATCGAAGTCTGCCGAACGCTTCGTGGTGAATCCGCAACACGTGAGACGCCGATCTTAATGTTGACGGCGAAATCCGAAGAAGCGGATCAACTGATTGGCTTTTCTGTCGGTGCCGATGACTACGTCGTCAAACCCTTCAGCGTTCGCGTCTTACTGGAACGCGTAAAGTCACTATTGCGACGGCAAGAAAGGATCACCGGCCCAGGCGCAGACATCATGGTCAGCGGTGCAATCACGGTTGACCGAGTTAAGCACCGCGCTTTGGTGAATGACATAATGGTGGACTTAACACCCAGTGAGTTTCGATTGCTGGACACGTTGATCCGAAATCCAGGTCGTGCTTTCGATCGATCTGAATTGATTGATTCGGCTTTGGGTGCTGACACTTTAGTTCTTGAACGGACGATCGATGTTCATATTCGTTCGTTACGAAAGAAGCTGGGCAGTTCTTCAAAAGTAATCCAGACCGTTCGAGGCGTCGGTTATCGCTTCCGCGAGCCCGATGGCTCCGACCTCAGTAGCGGCGACATTGCTTAGCGTGCCGACTGGGGTCTGACCACGCAGTCTCCAGGACGCAAGCTCCGATGCGGCGAAGAAGCAATTCGCGCTAGGTGTGTTCGGCCAGTTCGTCGCCAGAGCTGAATTCAGCGTTTGCTTTTTTCACATCAGTTGGCGTTGGTACCCGTGTGTCGAAAGCGTTCGCCGTGAGGTTTGCACGAATCAGTTCGTCGCGTTCAGCATCGAAGGCGCGCCCAATGTTGCTGAGCATCAAGATCTTCGGCCGCTGGTGGCAGTCGCTTTCGAAATCCGGTGTTGGGATCATTCGTTTCAGTTGAGTAAGCGGTTCCTCGTGATTCTTCTAATGAATTAAGCGACGATCGACTAATACTGTTTCGGATTGCTTCCCATTCCTGGGCGCCGTCAAAAAAGTGGGTGGTCACGGTTGCGGATTTCCCGGCGACAACGGTTTCTGGTGCCATCACAGCCTCGGCCAGGTTAGTTGCCACTAATAGACATGTAGGGCGAACCAAATCGCGTTGCAATTGTCATCCAAAAAAGCTCATTTGCATCGAAAACGCCCTTGTCCACAGAATTTACATTTCCTAAACTACCTCGCTGCGAGTTGGCGAAAAGTCGGAGTCATTTGACGACCAAGTACTCCTCAACTCCACAACATATTCCCCTGTAGCTCAGTTGGTAGAGCAACGGACTGTTAATCCGTTTGTC
>CAYMFZ010000144.1:0-10495 GCA_964389585.1 uncultured Pirellulaceae bacterium
GCGAGCTGGGACTTCTGGCGAAGTCCACTACAGGTTTTGAAATACCCTCTAGCAATAACTTGGATTTTCATCGTATCCACAAAGTGGTTCATCGAGAACTTTACCTGACTTCTGCAGTTCGAAAAAACACTAAATCGTGTATGCTGAAAGCCGACAATTTCAAACACGCAGATGACGTTTCAAATTTGGACATGAAATGAAGACGAGCAAATACATTTGGATGAATGGCGAGATGGTTGCCTGGGAAAACGCCACGGTTCACGTGATGGCTCACGCGCTTCATTACGGCTCCAGCGTTTTTGAAGGCATTCGTTGCTACGACACACCCAATGGTCGATGTATTTTTCGATTGGGCGCACACATTCGACGTCTATTCGATTCGGCGAAACTCTATCGATATCCCATCAGCTACTCCCAAGCAGAGATTGAGCAAGGCTGTTGTGATTCAATCACAAAGAACGAACTCAAATCGGCTTATATTCGACCGTTGGCTTTTCTTGGAGCGGGTTCGCTTGGGGTGGTTCCAAATGAAGACGTTCCAACTGATGTCATCATCGCGGCGATGGAATTCGGTGCCTATCTAGGTGAAGAAGGTTTGAAGAACGGCATCGACGTTTGCATTTCGTCTTGGGCCAGGTCGAATAGCGCGGCGCTTCCCGTGCTTTCAAAAGCTGGTGGTCACTACCTCAACGCGCAGTTGATCGGTGGTGAAGCTCGGCGAAACGGATTTGCGGAAGGCATCTCTGTCACTGCACGCGGCACCGTCAGCGAAGGATCAGCAGAGAACATTTTTGTTATTCGCGACAACAAAATTTTCACGCCACCACTTTCGGCTGCGATTCTCAATGGTATCACGCGAGATTCAGCGATTACATTGGCCAAGGATCTCGGCTACGAAGTTGTTGAGCAAGACATTCCTCGTGAGCTGTTGTATGTCGCTGACGAACTTTTCTTTACTGGTACCGCGGCTGAGATTTGTCCGATTCGGAGCGTCGACAAGATTCAAATCGGTAGCGGTTCGCGCGGCCCAATCACTAAAGCGATTCAAAAAGCATTTTTCGGTTTGTTTGATGGCTCGACCGAAGACAAATGGAATTGGCTTGATTCAGTCGAACAAGGTGCCAGCGTTTAAGCCTTGCGACTATAGAGCGATGCCGTCTTAGTCGGCTTGCCGATCTAAAAAGGTGAATCAATCCTGCCGGACCATCGATGCGTTGGTGAACTGAAGCAAGTTGACAGTCGTCACGGTGAATAAGCTGGCGGTCGCTGGGTGAGTTTGCGCCGTTGCTTCCGACAGTTGGCTCTTTCTACTCAGCCATCAACTAGGCAGCATCTAAAAATCCGTCAGACTGATTTCGATTGGTATCGAGATCCTGAATCATCGGGCGGCGCTGACGTCGGATTTTGGCTGGAATCATCGAACGCATGGCTTCCAAACGACCAAAACAAAGCAGCCGATCCCCGGCTTCCAAACGTCGCTTCAAACGTGGGTTGGGGATAACGGTTGTGCCGCGATAAAGCGTCAACACGTTGATGTCTTGCTCAGGCAATCCAGACTCATCAATCGTCTTGCCAACAAACTCGGATCCCTCGGGAACATGAATCTCGGTCACGCCGTAACCGCGACTTACCGTCAACCTTTGACGAATGTCGATCTCGGGAAAGTCAACTTGAGCCGCGAGATAGTCAATGACCGAACCGGCAATGTCCAACTGCGTACAGCGCTCGATTCCCTCAAGCCCAGGAGACGAATTGACTTCCATGATTTGTGGCCCACCGCTCGACTCAAGCATGTCGACGCCGGCAACTCGCAATCCCATGATCTGAGCGGCGCGGACCGCTGTTCGCTGATCAGCCTCATTGAGTTCAACGCATTCGGTTCGTCCTCCACGATGAACGTTGCTTCGAAACTCAGACCCGATAGCGACACGTCGCATTGCGGCCACCACGCGATCGCCGACGACAAACGCGCGTACATCGCGACCGCGACTTTCGGAAACAAACTTTTGCACCAACACGTTTTGGCGAGTGCTTTGCATCGTTTCAATAATCGCCTCGGCGATCTTTTCCGACTCCGCCAGAATCACGCCGACGCCTTGGCTGCCTTCAAGCAATTTGATTACAACCGGCGCGCCGCCAATTCGACGAATCGCAGGCAACACATCTTTTCGACTGCGCACGAAAGTCGTTTGTGGCATTCCAATCGCGTGCCGGCTTAAGATTTGCAAAGCACGAAGTTTGTCACGCGAATTCGCAATACCATGCGAACTGTTGGCGCAAAAGACATCCATCTGCTCGAACTGGCGAACGACCGCTGTACCAAAGTGCGTAATCGAAGGAGCGATCCGTGGAATGACCGCATCAAAATCTTCGAGTGCAATCGAACGATGAAAGAGTTGCGGATTGCCCTCGGCAAGGTCGATTGAGAATTGCAAAGTGTCTAAGACTTTGACTTCATGCCCTCGAGACCGAGCGGATTCGACTAGCCGACTGGTGCTATAGCATTTTGGCTGTCGTGAAAGAATCGCAAGCTTCATGGACATTCGTGTGATGAGGGCGGGGAAGGGCGAAATTCCTTTATTTAGCGACCGGTCAATCCGCGCATCGCGATGAATTGCCCAAACTAAATAATTGGAATTCCCTTTACCCATTCGACGCTTGATTGGGTCATTCTTGAATCGAAATTTTCGTTCGAAAAAGCACCGCAAATAGTGTGCTTTTGAGTGAAATAATGCGTGAAAAGACAAAGTAAAGCTAAAGCCACTAAGAGCACCGGCTTGTGTGAGTTCGATAAGTTCTTGAGTGCAGCAGAACGGCAGAAATGATGCAAATTCTCATGCCGTCCCGTTAGGACCCAAGGACCGGCGTCCCTGGAATTCGCCTGACCTGCCTATTGGCATTCAAAACAAGGCACGTACGGTAGCAGCGGTAGAAGTTATTTCATTTAAAGAGATGCCGGCAATTTAATAGACCTAAATCAATCGACTCGGCTTCAACAGAATCTATTCATTAGTCGTCACTCGTTTGAGATCACCTCAATAATGCGGTGGTTTTTCGTCCTCTGCATTTCGCACTGGCTCAGGATCTTCTGCAGCAGAAAGCCTGTCGGTCAACTGTTGAATCGTCTTTGACATTGAATCAAGCCGTTTGGCATTCTCAAGTACGACCTCGTTCAAAGACTCGTAGTCTTTTTGAAGGTGCATCAACGAAAGCTCCAACTCGGTCACGCGTTGGCTGTCTCGGTCTGAATCAGATTGGTTCGCACTCACAACTTGCTCCCGTTACTCTTGCTTTGACACGACTTGAAAACCCAAAGACATGATCAGCCGTTCAAGCTCCTCGAGTTTTGGCTTTCCAAAAACCGTCGCGATTCCAGATTTCAAGTCGATTTGAATCGACTCAACACCTTCACTTTTTCGAATCGCGGACTCAATCTTATCCACACATCCGCCGCAAGTCATGCCTTGAATAGGAATCTCAAGCCGTGGCACATCTGAGTCGTACTGAGTTCGACCTCGCCACCATCGAGCGAAATCACTCCATGCAAACTGTGCCACCATCACCGACAAAATCAAGCCGCTTCCGATCGCCCACCAGGCCTGATGATTGTGAGCATGTGAATCGCTTGACACAACATTGGCGGTCAGCAACCAGTCAAACATCCAAGCAAAAAACATGCTGCCAACGATAATCGTGGACAGATAAATCAACAATGTTCTCCACCCAAACCTGCCATAGATGGCACCGATTGTCGTAATGTTAGTCGCTGGTCCGGCCATCAGAAAAACAAGTGCCGCAGCGGCAGGCAATCCAGCCGACACCATGGCAGCCGCGATTGGCACCGAAGCCGTCGCGCAAACGTAAAGAGGAACAGACACCACCAACACCAACAGCATGGAAGGCAATAAGCCCCATTGCCCAACGGCTTCAAACCAAACATTGAAATCGTAAGTCTCAATCACTGCGGAGATAAGAATTCCAATCAGCAACCAACCCCAAATCGAGCGAACGATCTCAAGTCCATGACTCCAGATCCGCCACCACGCAGATTGGTTGACTTCATGGTCAGTTGATCCGTGCGAATGAGCGAGGTTGTCTGTATTTGAAATGGCGACTTGTTCAGCTTCTTCGATAGCGTCGATTTGGTCGGTCAACCAACCGCCGAACACTCCCGTAATGGCAGCCGTAACCATTTTGAAAATCGCAAATGGCCAGCCAAAAAACGATGAGCTCACCAAAATTGAATCGACGCCGGTTTGGGGAGTACTGATCAAAAACGCAACCGAAGCTCCGTTGCTGGCACCTTGATTCTTCAAGCCAATACCTGCGGGAATAACACCACATGAACACAGCGGCAATGGAACTCCGAGCAAGACTGACTTAATCACGCCGGCGAAGCCATGAAACTTTCGACGTACGAATCCGGGCGGAAGCAAAACATGCAGCATTCCAGACAACAACATTCCCAGTAACAGCCACGGGGCAAGCTGACAAAGAATAGTCCAACAGTTGAGAATTAAATTCATAAAAGCCAATCGAATTTTCGAATCAATGACGTTAGGTCAGTTCAGTTCAGTTTGTCATGTCTACAAAAAAATTAGCGAGTTGGCCGTTCTTAATACGTCAGTGGTACGCAATACGCCTTAATTCTCGCAGAGGCCTGAAGAACTAATCGAGGGAACAAGATTTAACTCAAGAATAGGGCAAAAGACGTGCCCAGCCCATGTCGATAACAGTTTGGCGGCCAAATCCTGAAATGTCGGTCGAATCCGCAACGCTAATTGGGTTGTAAACCCCGGCCAACCGATAGAATGAACTAACTACGAGTGTCGATATGAGCGCGAACCTTCATCTTTCTTCTTGCGACATTCAAGGTATTCCTGAGAACGATTTTACTTTCGCAAAAATAATGTCTATCCAAGCGAATCCAGACGACCAATCAACTTCACGATCACTCGACAACGTCGCCTCAGAAATTGTTGACTCGCTCAAGTTTCCAAAAACCGAACACGCCGCTCCGATTCCGGAGTTTGATTCTTTGGTCGAAATGATCAACCGACTCAAGGCAATTGCCTATCCGGGTTTTCGCTCCAACGAGTCGTCACGGGATCATGTCAAAGATGATTTGCGAAAACAACTTGACGAAGCTCATCAAATCTTGACTCGTCAAATTGCAATCGCGATCGCTCGCCACTGCGAAGCCTGCGAAGACATGCAGAGCTCTGACTGTGAGGAAGCAGGCATTCCAATTTTCGAAAAGCCACGTGATCTCCTTTCGCACAGCCAGTCCATCGCCGCCGAATATATATCTCGTTTGCCAAGAATTCGCAATTCACTTTTGACCGACGTCAAAGCGGCTTACATTGGCGATCCGGCATGCAAGAACTTTGACGAAGTGATTCTTTGTTACCCTGGCTTGAACGCCGTAACCGTTTACCGACTTGCTCACGAACTTTACGAATTAAACGTTCCTTTCTTGCCTCGAATGATGTCGGAATGGGTCCATGGTGAAACGGGAATCGACATTCACCCCGGCGCAACGATTGGCGATCACTTTTTCATTGACCATGGAACCGGTGTCGTCATTGGCGAAACTTGTATCATCGGTGAGCATGTAAAAGTATACCAAGGCGTAACACTTGGTGCATTGAGTTTTCCTCAAGACGAAATGGGCCAATTGATCCGTGATTCCAAACGCCATCCAACCATCGAAGACAACGTCGTGATTTACGCAAACGCGACGGTGCTTGGTGGCAAGACGGTTGTCGGTCGCGATTCAGTCGTTGGTTCAAGCGTTTGGTTGACGCACAGTGTTGATCCATCGACCACGGTGATCATGGAAAAGCCAAAACTTCGATTGAGAAACCAGCAAGAGCCAAGTGAACTCGAACCACCAATGGACTTTCAAATTTAGTGGGTTTGTCAAAGCTTATATTTAGGATCAGCCGCCGTGCGTTAGCACCCGGTTCAGTCGTGTAAAACCCTGGTTCAGTCCCGCAAAACCGGACGCTAACGCGTGGCGGCTGATTTTCAACACCTTAAACTTTAGGGCTGACAAACCGCCAAATTAGGATTCATCGATTAAAGATGATGGTTAGAATTTCGTGAGCCGCTGGCCGTAAGGCCTCGGGCAAAACTTGGCGAGAGATCGCCACTTTGCCAAAGTAATTGCAAGCGAATGGAAAGCCCGACCGCTTATACATAACGGCTCACGACAAACTTCACATCGAGACAACCTCAATAGCCGGGCTTATTTCATTCAGGACTGACCGTGGACGACTCCCAATCCAATCAACCTCAAGACGACTCCCAACAGCTCCTTCGGTCAGTCTGGCTGCACGTTCACGTTCCAAAAGCAGGCGGCTCAACCCTGCGTCAGTTGATGAATCGGAACTTTGGTAAAGGCTTTTACAACTCAAATTCACTGCTGGAGACGAAGCAGTATTCTCGAGCGGATGTTAGCGAAATTGTGCGTTGCCATCCTTGGGTTGAATGTTTGAGCGACCACAAAATGTCGTTTGACCTACCGTTTAAGCACGAGCACGCTCACGTTTTTTCCTTAAGCTATGTTCGCGATCCGGTTGAGCGATTCATCTCCCGCTACTTTTTCCATCGACATTTTGAAGAAGTCAATTGCATTGCCCAGCGGATGAGTTTTCGAGACTTTGCAGAAGCCGAATTGGTCAGACAGGAAGTTCACCCTCAAACCAATAGCCAAATCTACTTTCTCAATGGCGGCCAATCATTTGACGACATGTCGGTTATTGAGAAAGCGTTGGATTCGCAAAAGGCTTACCTGTTTCCGATCGAACGCTTTGACGAATCTTGTATCTGCTTGGAGCAGTTGTTCCCAACTGTTTTCGCAGATTTGTCTTATGTTCGAGCGAATGTATCGAAACGTGATGCAGACATCACTGATGAAGATCGCAAGTTTGCAACGCAATACCTGCAAGCAGACTATCCTGTTTTCGAGCGAGCGAATCAGTTCCTTGACGCGCTGCTTGAACAGGCTTTTGAATCGTTGAACCTACGAGAGTCCGCTTTGGCTGCTTTTCAAGACCGTTGCTCACGCCGATTTCACAACTTCTATCCGCCCGTTGCTCCGGGTGAACCGGTTCCGCCAATTGGTACGATTCCGGAATACCCGAAACCAGATGCTTCGTAGTGTAGATCAGTTGCAGTGTATGTAGATCAGTTGTCCTCAACTGATCCTGAGCACGAATGCTCTTGTCAGGATTTGCCAATTAGTCTCATGTCAGCCTCTGATTCTGAACAGTTGGGACAACTGTTCTACACTAAAAGCCAAGTCCTTCAGTTTTCGTTTTCACGCGGCAGATCTTGTCGTCGGAAGTGATATAGAGCGTCGTCCCATCATCGCCAAAAGTGCAATTGGCCGTGTTTTGCCCCATCATTAGTCGTCCAAGCAATTTTCCTTCTGGCGAAATAATCAAGACGCCACCTGGACCGGTGGCCCACAAATTGCCTTTGACATCAACACACATTCCATCAGGCATTCCTGGATCGCCCGCCTCAGCAAACTTGATACTGTTGTAAATCGTCTTGCCAGTTTGGTCTGTCGTTCCGTCGTAATTGATTGCGTAAGCATTCCAAATCGGTGCAGGCCGATGCGACTGAGCGACGTAAAGAGTCTTTTCATCGGGAGACAAGGCAATTCCGTTTGGCTTCTCTAGCTCCTTGGTCACCAAACTGACTTTGCCGTCAGTCGACAACCGATAGACACCGCAAAAATCTATTTCGCGTTTCGTCTTGTCTTTCAAACCATAAGGCGGATCCGTGAAATAGATGACGCCCTTGGAATCGATGACCAAGTCATTGGGGCTGTTGAAACGTTTGCCTTCAAAGCGATCGGCAAGGGTCGTTTTGGATCCATCTTTTTCGACACGATAGACACGTCGGTTTCCGTGATCACAAACCAATAGTCGACCTTCGTTGTCGACCATCAATCCGTTTGAGCCTGGTTCCTTTTCGTTATTCTCTCCGCTTTCGCCATCAAAGCCACTTGGGTCCATGAATACCGAATGGCCAGTTTTTGGGCTCCATTTATGGATCTTGTTTTCTGGTACGTCCGAGAACAGCAAATGCCCTTCGGCTTTGATCCAGACTGGCCCCTCGGACCAGTTGTAGCCTGTTGTTAAGACTTCAATCTTCTCATTGACGTCGATCAAATCTGCTAGGGCGTCATCGACTTTTTCGATGCTACCGATGGTTTGTTTGTCCTGCTGCCCGCCGTCGCCTTTCTCTTGTCCGAAAACCGGCGCATTCATAGAAAGGCAAAACAACACAACCAACGAAAGATAACGACTTAACATCCAATTTCCTTTTGACAACGATCGTAACAACAGGCGAAACCGCATCGACATCATATCAAAACCGACCGTCGTCTACCAAGAAAATACTGAGCAGGCCTGTCGTGTTACCGCAGCCATACGTTCAACGATCTACAGTTTCATTGCCAAAATCCTCTACTCGTTGAGATTTCGGAGAAATCAACGACATTCATCTTGATCGATAGTCGTTGATCACTCCGTGGTCAAAACGCTATGTTCCCAACTCATCTCCTGACGAATTCGGAACCAGCCTGATTCAAACGAAAATCCCATTTGTCAAATTTGGCCAGGAGACGAATGCGAAATTCTGTTTGGTGTTGGGCTGGCTTCTAACTAACGCTCTTACGACGTCTCAACAACGCAACGCAATACAAACTGCCACCTAGCCATCCGATCGAACTCACCCAAGCACCGATCCAGAATTCAATCGGGTTGTATTCGAACTCGACTCGATATTCACCAGCTTTGTCAAAATAAAGATGCATTGAATCCCATTTCGGCTCAGCCACGAGATTTGCGGGCTTGGTTGTACCGGTCGATAAGTCATGAATCGTCGCGGTCCAACCATTGTCCGCAATACTTCGACATATGAGAGGAGGACCACCAGCAACTTTGATTTCCAACACAAAACGATTGAGCCCGAACTCCTCCAATCGATAGCCTGTAGGGAAAGTCGATTGAACAAGACCGATTGAACCCGGAAACCACTTCACCAGCCAACTTGGCCCGCCCTCCTTGTCAAACTCAATGGTTCTCAAAACTTTTGATTTCTCATCCGACATTTGAACGGTCGCAGCGATACCAATCGCACCGAAATGTTCACTGCCAAAACTCTCGATATCATTAAGATCTCGTTGATAGGCAAACGGCCAAATCGAGCTAAAACTTCCGAAGAGTACGACATCATCGTCAAGATGATGTTTCGGATAAAGAGTCTCACGTTGCCACTTCAACACTTCGGACAACCTATGGGGAGAACTCTTGGTCCCCCATTCCAATGGCGAAAGGTCACCATAACGCTTCCGAAAGATAATAATCGGCTGGTCGCGATCAGACTGCAGCTGAGCTAGTTCAGCGTGAACTTTTGTTCTTGATTCAAAAGCACTTGAACTTACGGTCGACAACAGCCAAGAATTGGCAACGATGATATCTACTGCAGTAATCGCAGCAAATAAAAACAGCAATCTATGTGGTTGGTTTGAAGTTTGCTTTCGAAACCAAACAATCCCAATCGAAACTGAAGTGATTAGCAACGATTGAATCATTGAAACGTAGAGGGCGCGAATCGCACCCTCGCTATCGAATGGTCCAAACATTGGGTCATCCAAACAGCGATTGAGTTGGTCTTTGAATCCGAAATTTAGGCCAACGAGAGCAACAAGCGTGACGGCACTAAATGCGCAAAACATTTTGATACTCGGCAAACGAAATGATCGCAAATTGGTACCCGCCAATAAGGCAACTGCAAGACTTGCGATCACAAACAGTTTTGCCGGATAACGAAAAGCGAAATACTTCGGCAAGACCATGCTCATCAACCAATAGATCCCACCGACTTGGGAGCCAAACTGACTTTGGTTTTCAACAGACGCGAATTCATTGAAAACCCAGACCGCGCCGTACCAGCCAAACGACGCCATTGCAAAGAACAAAAACAACCAGCTTAGCCAAACTTGTTTTCTTCTTCGTCCCCATAAGCGAAATCCAAACAGAGCGAGTAAAACAACTAGTGTCCCCATAAATATCGACGGAACCCAAACCCGGTCCGCACCAGGCAAAGACCTCGCCCAACGTTGATGAATCGGGAATGGCTTGCCTGAAAAATTTGGCCAAAACAACTCTGCGAGTGTCCAAGGTGGCTGGCTAAACTGGTAAGCGTGATCGACGATTCCAACAGGAGGTCCCAGCAGCGATTGCGTCACGGTATCAGCGGCCTTACCGAATGTCGTTGGATCGAGTTTTACGTTTTGCCGGTTTGGCCCAAAACTAGTTCGCGTCTGAAGTGTCAGGTTGCTTTCGTCAGCAATTTTTTGCGGCAGCTGAGTCAAGCTATGGAAAACAGAATAAATGTTCACTGCAGAGCGAGGATTGGTTCGCTCGCTATGCTTTGCCCAAACATAAGTTGGTAAAATTTGAACCGCTGCGAG
>CAYMFZ010000145.1:0-10335 GCA_964389585.1 uncultured Pirellulaceae bacterium
AGCGAGCTGGGACTTCTGGCGAAGTCCACTACAGGTTTTGAAATACCCTCTAACTTTTCAAGGGTGCTTGGTTTTACCGATGAAGAATTGCTGGCCCAACCCTTTTTAAGTTTCGTTCATCCGGATGACCAAGCGAAAACGGTTGAAGTCATGGGCAAACTCTTAGATGGACTGCCGGTTGTCCGCTTTCGAAATCGCTACATCACAATTGATAACACTACAATCGAATTCGAATGGACCGCGAAATCAATTATCAATGAGAATGTGATTTTCGCCGTTGCCCGAAACGTCAGTTGATGTGGATTCAGTTTCGAGCATTGGCTTCCGCAGGCTCGATCCGTTTCGAAATCAATTTGAAGAAACTGAAGTCACTTCGCGAATTGACTTGGCAACCTGGCTGGCCAGAATTTCAGAGCCTTTTTTGGAAAAGTGAACGTCGGCGGGCCTTTGGATTTCGCTCAATTGAGGAAGTGCAAACGCGTAAAGGTCATTGATCACGATGCCATGATCTTTAGCGATCTTCTTTCCAACCGCGTTATAAATTTCAGGGGTCGTTGTTTCTCGTAGCGGTTGGCATCCATCCGGAACGGGGGTCGTTGTGCAGAAAATCAATTTCGCACCCGTTTTTTGAAGCTTGTCAACAATTTCGTGAAGTTGCTTTTCGTATTCTTCAGGATTTGATTGGTAAGGATCGTTAGCGTTCTTTGAATTCTTGCCAGTCGTCGCGTCAACGTGCTTGAGGTCGTGGAGTCCAAAATTGAAATGGATTACGTCCCATGCACCGCCATCGAGTTGAAGCCAACGGTCAATGTTTTTAATTCCGTAATCGGTGCCCGCGCAGTTTTCTGCGGCTTTTTCATTTTTCATCGGGCGAACGACGACCGCTTCGTTCTCCAAGATTTGTTTCAGGAAAGGCGTGTAGCCGATTGAAATGGAATCGCCCAAAATCAAGACTCGTGTTTTCGTATTTGGCTGGACGAGGTCAACGATCGCTTTGCCAAGTCCATCTCCAACTAGAAAGTAGCTTTCTGCGTTCCCGAACCAATGGTGAAGGTGACCTTGGTTCGGTGATTCGGCAGGTTGGCGAGCAAAGTGTGCGGTCTCAACGTAAGCGACATTTGGGAGATCCATCGCGGCAACCTCGGATTGTGCCTTTCGAAAGCGTTGCATCTTTTCGCCCTTGGCTTCTCCGCCATTTCCAAGTTCACCATAAACAAACGGTAACTCATGAACGCCCAGTTGCTTCCGAATGTCGGCGATGAAGTTCTTTAAATTGGAGGCGTATTCTGCTGTTGCCGTATCGTCGATCATGTCGTTCCAGCCTTGTTGCCAAACGAATCCTGAGATCATCAACTTTTTGTCTTTGAGGCTTGGAAATTTTTCAGTTGCGCCTTCCATTGCCGCGCCGATTTGCTCAAGCATCTTGATGTAATAGGGACCGACCTCGCCTCCCGAACTTGGCGGACGAAAATCAACGTGCAAACTCTTTCAACACCAAGCCGTCTTGATCAGCAACACCGGTTCTTCAAATGAGTCACCGACAGCATGTCCGAACTGCATCTCCGGGCCAAAGTGGTGTGGATCGCCTTGTCGTCCAGAAAATCCAATCGAAACACCGCCGGTCTTGAGAAGCTTGTTCGTTTGATACCAGCAAAACGCATCCTCTCGAACTGTCCAGTTCCCATCTTGATCTCGAAGATGAGACATTCGCTCTTTGTTCGCAGGCAGTTCCATCACCTGAGCCAAAGTTCCCTTGCCGCCGTTGTAATTTTTCGCGTCATCAAGATCGACCACGCCATGTCCGACCATATTTGACTGACCAGCGAGGATGAAAACTCGAACCGTCGAATCTGAATCCTCTTGCCCCAAAGTTGTATTTTGAGAGGACAGGCAAGAAAAAAACAATACGCAGGCTAGGCAGATCGGTTGAAAGTACATTATCTATCTCTCGTAACGAAATTCTGATGGATCGATGAAACTGGATGATCGCCTACGAATTGTAGGTGGATTTGTCTCTGCCCGCAAAAGCCGCTAGCGACTAACCAATGTTGACTTGAGCGAGGCAGGCTCCTACTTTTCCGCCCTATTTATCTGCGCAAACGGTGCGTTAACTAATGAATCCGACAAGCCAAGGAAGGCCCGGTATGACTTTGCACAACGACAAATCGCCAGGAATCAAAACGACTCATCCCAAACAAGTTGTGAACGATTCGACTAACGGTCAACTTATGAAAGTTGGTCGGCGAGTCTTTTTGGCTGGCGTAATTGCAACGGCAAGTGGTTGTCAAAACATCATTCGCCGTGGTCAAAGTCCTGACGAGTTGTCTTTGACTCAACGCGTTGACGACAAAGCTGAATCGACCAAATACATTGGCGACGTTTGTGGAATTTACGGACTGAATTTTGCCAAAGTCGATGGGATCGGATTGGCGGTTGGGCTCGGTGGTTCAGGCAGCGCAGCAAAGCCCAACCTCCAACGCGAACAGGTCATCCGATCGCTTTCGACCAAAAAAAATGTAGCTGATCCCAGCGCATTAGTGGCGAGTACCAATACAGAAGTCGTTGCGATCACTGGAATGTTGCCACCTGGAATTCGCAAGGGTGAGTTCTTTGACCTCAAGATCAACGCGCTCAACGGGACTGATGCGACGAGTATTGAAAACGGAATGATTCTCCAGACGCGAATGCAGGTGATGGCAAACCTGGGTGGCGGTATCAAAAAAGGAAACGCAACTGGATTGGCCAGAGGTCGAGTTCTCGTCGATTCGCTGTTCGAAAGTCGGCAGGACCAACCGAATCAACTAAAAGGTGTCGTCTTGGGAGGTGGCAAAGCGATTGAAGATCGACCGCTTGGTTTGTCGGTACGGGGCGAGAATGTCAGCACGCGAACAACGCGTTTGATGGCGCATGCGATCAACGAACGGTTCACGATGATTAATTTGGCTGGTCGAAAGGGTGTCGCAGAAGCCAAAACCAATCGAGACATTACATTGGTCGTTCCTGAAAACTACCGAGGCAATGTTGGACGGTACTTGGGTGTCATCCGAAACATCGTTTACGGCGAAACTGCGACCGATCGCGTTAACCGAATGGAGCAGCTTGATCGAGAGATTGGCGAGCCATCAAAAGCCGCCGAGTCAGCGATTCGCTTGGAAGCACTTGGGAACGAAGGCATTCCAGCACTCAAACGCGCACTTCGTCACCATGATTTAGAAGTTCAATTCCACGCCGCTCAGGCGCTTGCGTATTCTGGCCAGCCAGACGGTATCGACGTATTGAAAAAGTCAGCAAAAGAAGAGCCGGCGTTTCGATGGAACGCTTTGGCGGCGCTTTCTTCACTTGATGACTTAGCTGCTGCGTCTGCTTTGGCGGACTTGATTCACGTTCAAAGTGCAGAAACTCGTTATGGAGCTTTTCGGGCTTTAAGAGAGCGGTCGCCAGGAGATCCGTTAGTAGCGGGCGATTGGTTGGCGGGCGATTTTTACTTACACGAAGTCTCATCGGATTCGGAGCCGATGTTGCACTTTTCACGTTCCAAACGACCTGAGATTGTTGTTTTCGGCGATCACCAAACCGTGTCAAATGAGTTCCTGCATGTTGAATCTGGCTTGACCGTTCGAGCTAATGGTGACGAGACAGTCACGATCACTCGATACACAACTGGAGATGATGGCGGGAAAGTCGTTTGTTCCAACCGTGTTGGTGACGTACTTCGCAACCTGGCGAAAATGGGATATGGCTATGGGCCGTTGCTCAAAATGTTTCGCGCCGCGAAGCAGTCGGATCAGCTGAATACACGTTTGGTCGTCAACGCCGTGCCGAAACTTGGGCGAACCTACTCTCCCGATGGCGACGAAATTCCATCGGAGAAGTCTAAGAAATACGCGGCGAGTAACGTGCCAGAAATGTTCAGAACAGGCAATAGTCGCAAGTCAACCATCAAACGACTTGATGAGTCATTTGTTGGCGAAACGAAAAACGAAATCGAAGACCAAAAAGAATCTCGATGGAGTAAAATGATGGGTTGGATTGCTGGTGATGAGTGATGGCAATCCTGGCATATGGTTCGATGGATTCAGCTATTGAATTTTTGAAATGACGAAAAAAGACGGTTCGAAAAAATGATGTTGATAACACAGCATGCTTAAAGCTCTTGAGCTCAGTGGCTTTAAGAGCTTCGCTGACAAAACTCGATTTGAGTTTCCGCCTGGGATTACCGTCGTTGTGGGTCCCAATGGTTCGGGAAAGTCAAACATCGTCGACGCCATCAAGTGGGTGCTTGGTGAGCAAAGCGCAAAGAGTTTGCGCGGCAAGGACATGTCAGATGTCATTTTCAAAGGTTCCAGTGGCGGCAATGCAAGACGCCCCTCCAATGCGGCAACCGCGACGATCGTTCTGGAAAACTCTGACAAACGATTCGCTTATGATGCCGATGAAGTGCACGTTACGCGACGAGTCTATCGGAGTGGCGAATCTGAGTACCTTATCAATGGTGAGGCTACTCGACTCAAAGATATTCGTGAACTGTTTCGTGGCACCGGAGTCGGCACGGATGCGTACAGCCTGATCGAGCAAGTTAATGTGGAGCGGTTGTTGTCGACGAACGCCAAAGACCGTCGTGCGATTTTTGAAGAGGCGGCTGGCATTAGTCGCTTCAAGGCCAAGAAAGTCGATGCGCAGCGGAGACTCGCACGAGTTGAGGGCAACTTAATCCGTTTGGCTGACATCGTTGATGAAGTCGGTAGTCGCTATCGAAGTGTCAAAGCACAGGCATCAAAGGCTGCTCGCTACAAGGAGCATTCTGATCGACTTCAACAACTTCGCACATTTGTTGGGCTAAAAGACTGGAGGACTTTCTCGGAGAAGCTTGAGAAGATCCAAGTCGATTATCAAACGGAATCAGCGACCGCTGAAGAACTTTCGAAACTGATCGAAAGTCAGTCAACCGAATCCAAGAAGGTCGAAGAGAAGCTTGATGAAATCTCCAAGGGTTTAGAAACTCATCAGGAATCAGCAACTCAAGTTCGCGAACGACTTTCACAAGTGGAGTCGCGGTTGACCGTCAATCGCAGCCGGCTGGAAGACGTTGAGGGCCGAAAGTCGCAGATGGCGGAACAATTCGAGCGTTCCGCAAAACGGACCGAAGAATTCAAGACGCGAATCTCTTCTGTCGAGAAGGAAGCCGAAACGGCGGAAATCAACTATCGCGATGCGTCGGACAAGTTGAAGGAACTTGAGGCGGAACTCAATCTACTGGACGAACAGATTTTGGGTTTTCGTTCAGGTAGCGAAACGAAGCGGTCTCAATATGCAGAGCTGATGTCGATCGTCACGCAAGTCGGTCGAATGGTTAGTGCGGCTGATTCTCAAGTCCAAACGTTGAGCGAGTCCAAGACGCGATTGACGGGAGTGACCGACGAACTTCAAGCAACATTGAGCGAGCATAAAACAGCGTTTGAGAGTTTTACGAACGAAAGAAACCGGCTCCAGCAGGAAGCCGAGTCAAAGGATTCTGAACTTGCGAAAGCACGGCAACGATATGACGAACTTAAATCGGAGCTTGCCGGTCGGCGTGAACGCCAGTCTGATTTAGCGAGTCAACATTCGGGACTCTCGCAACGTGCTGAAGTCATCGAGGAGCTAGAGAAAAGCCTTGAAGGAATTAATGCGGGTGCCAAAGAGCTTCTGCAGCATTCGAAGTCTGGAAGCGGCGGCCCGATGTCCGAAGTGGTTGGCTTGGTCGCCGATTTAGTTTCAGTCAATGTTCAGCACGCGGCGCTCGTTGACGTCGCTTTGGGAGAGATGGCTCAATTTGTTGTCGTGGATGGAAAGAGCTTGGTCAATCAAGTCGCCGATGAGAGTCTCAAGCTAAACGGGCGAGTCGGTTTGATTCAATTGGATTCTCCTCCAACGTTCGGAACTGATCCAGATGTCAATCTCAACGGTGCGTCAGGTGTGATCGGGCGAGCTGACCGACTCGTGCAAGTCGAAGCACCTTATGTCTCGTTTATTCGCCAGTTGCTCGGCGGAACGTGGGTTGTAAAAACATTGGGTGATGCACTTCATTTGCACGGAAATCATCAAGACGCGGATAAAGTCCGATTTGTTACGCTTGATGGAGAGGTTGTTGAGGCGGATGGTGCCGTTGTCGTCGGTCCCAAATCGGTAACATCAGGTTTGGTCTCTCGACGTAGTGAATTGCGAGCGTTGAAGCGTGAGATTGAACGTCTCGATGAGCAGTTGGTTCAGTGTCGTGAACAGGTCGAGCAGTTGACGACTCAGGAAGCGGAGGCCGAATTAAAAGTTCAATCACAAATAGATGAGAACAGCGAACTCTCTTCAAGGCTTTCAGATCAAACGCTTCAAGCCAAGGCGGCAGAAAAACAGATCAACCAAACGCAACGTCAACTTGAGAAATCTCAAGGTCAGCTTGACGAAGCAATTAGTCGACTGAATGAAGTTCAGTCAAAGCTTGTTGCCGATAAGGGCAGTCTCTCATCGAAGGAATTAGAGATTGCCAGTTTGACGCAGCTTATTGCGACGTCCGACACACAGGCTACGGATTCGCAAAAGCAGCGAGCGGCGATTGAGAAATCGGCAACGGCCGCCAAGGTCCGACTCGCAAAAGCGGAGCAGGTGCTTGAAAGTGTTCAGACCCGAGCGTCTCAATACCAGCAAGAATACGACGAGCAAAAAGTTGCCTACGCTCAACTAGAGACGCATCGGAAAGCGGATGACGAAGCCGCGACGACTGCGACTAATGAAATTGAAGCGGCGACGGAAGAGTTGTCGAAACTCAAAGTTGAGCGAGACGAAGTGGCAGATTTGTTGACTAAGTTCACGCAAGAGAGATTAGAGGTCGACGCGAATCGTCGTAAGTTGGCGACTGAGCTTAATAGTCAGCGCGATCAGTATCGAACGGCACAAGATAAGATCCATCAGTCGAAGATGCGAATCGAACAGCTGACGATGCAGCGAGAGCAGTTGGCGGAAAAGATGCAAGACGACTATGGGATCGATATCGCTTCGGTTGAAGAGACTCCGACGGAAGAAGAGATCGCCCAACGCGAGGAGATTGACACAGAGATTTCGGATCTGCGAAAGAAAATTGGCTCGATTGGTTCTGTCAACTTGGATGCACTTCAAGAGCTAGAAGACTTGGAGAGTCGTTACTTGGCGATGGACGCACAGTATCAGGATTTGGTTCAGGCCAAGGAAACGCTTGAGAAGATTATTGCGAGAATTGACAATGATAGTCGTAAGCTGTTCGTTGAAACACTCGAAGCCATCCGTTTGAATTTTCAAAAGCTGTTCCGTCAAACCTTTGGCGGTGGCAAAGCCGATATTATTCTTGAGCCCGATGTGGATCCGCTTGAGGCAGGTGTTGATATCATCGCGACGCCTCCAGGAAAGCCAGAGTTTAGTAATTCGTTGCTGAGTGGTGGTGAAAAAGCGCTGACTGCGGTTTCGCTGTTGATGGCGATTTTCCAGTTTCGCCCTAGCCCGTTTTGTGTGCTTGACGAAGTTGACGCACCGTTTGACGAGGCAAATATTGGGCGCTTTGTCGATGTCTTGAAGAGCTTTTTGGGCTGGACCAAGTTTGTGATCGTGACCCACTCGAAAAAGACAATGACCGCAGCTACGACTTTGTATGGAATTACGATGCAGGAGTCGGGAGTTTCGAAACGAGTCAGCGTGCGATTCGAGGACGTCAGCGAAGATGGACACATCTCCGACGAAGCAATCAATCGAGCGGACGACGACGCGGCGTAATCGGTTCGAAGCACCGTCTCGTCTAAGACAAGAGCTTGTCTCAAAGTTGTGAGCCGTTGGCGCAAGCCTCAGGCCAGCGGATTCGGATGGCTCGTTTTGCTGGTTATTCAGGACCGAGGATAGTGTGTACCGCTCGCTATCCTCACGTCTATTCGTCCATCACGACAGTTCCAAGGTAGGCTCTAAGTCGAGTTGCGGGAAGTCGACGCGAAGTAAATTGGTATTGAGCACGCCCATTCGATAAATGGAAATGGTCAACGCTACTTCGATTATTTAATTGATCGTTTGGGTCAGGGGAATTAGGAGGCGATTGCCAACGTGACTTAGGCTTCCAGCCTGAGTTCTCGTATCTCACAGAATGGAAGCCAGTGCCACGTATCGAAAATCGACGATACGAATACTGGAAATGTACAAGCGATTAATCATTGTTGGTTTTTGGACAATCCTCTTTTATGAATCCCAAGAACCGTCTGTGTATGTCAGCGTGTCGTCTCTCAGTCGCCAACAGGTTCAATGGAATCAGCAGGGCTTTTAACTGATAGTCCCGGTCGATTCATGACGTGCAAATAAATCATCGTCGTCCGCACGTCTTTGTGTCCCAATAACTCTTGAACCGTTCGAACGTCTGCGCCGTCTTCAAGTAAATGCGTTGCGAAACTATGGCGCAATGAATGAGGAACGGCGTTCTTAAGAATACCAGCTCTGGCGATGGCTTTTCCAAATGAAGGTGCAAAAAGAGTCTTGCCAACGTGGTGTCTACGCCTGATGCCGCAATACGGATCACTTGAAATCCTGCTTGCTGGAAACAGCCACTGCCATCCAATTTTCCTACATTCGTTTGGGTACTTTCGGTCCAATGCGTACGGCAAGTAAACCGTTCCTAGACCATTTTCAAGATCTCGTTCATGCTGGCGTTTTACTAGTTCGATTTGTTCCTTGACGAGTTTGGTTGCTAGTTGAGGCAGGACTGAGATTCTATCCTTCTCACCCTTGCCGTCACGGACGACGACTTGCCCTTGATCGATCTGAACATCTTTCAGCCTCAACCGAACGCACTCTCCGTGTCGAAGTCCAGCACCGTAAAGAAGCAAAAAGATTATCCGCTTGATGCCAGTGAATTCACAAAGCAGTCGAGAGATCTCACGCCTGCTTAGAACAACAGGCAGTTTAGGATTCTTGCTTGAGATAACGAAGTCAAGGAATTCCAAGTCGCGACCAAGGACTTCTTCATAGAGGAAGAGCAACGCAGACTTGGCTTGGTTTTGAGTTTTGCGAGCTACGTTTTGCTCTACTGCTTTCGAAGTCAAGAACTGACGTATGTGTGGTTCTGAAAAATTGTCGAGGTCAGTTGATCCAACGAAGCCAGAAAACTGCTTGATGCATTTCACGTAAGCTTTTTCCGTGTTGATGCTTTTGAAGCGAAGCCGAAGTTCTCGACGCAGCTTTTGTATGATTGGTGGTTCGGAAGGGTCGATGAAGCCAACCGATCGTTGGTTGGCTTCAATCGGCATCGTTTGAATTTCATGGCGACCGGCAACCGCATCGGTGGTCGCAGTTTCTTGGGCAACAAGTCTCGCAAGCGTTTGTCGAATCGGCTCAAGCGAAGGTTGGTTCGTTTCGAGGAAGAGATTTCGATACGAAATGATGGCGTTGACTGCTTGAAGTCTTTTCCAAGCACTAAGTCTTGACCTCAGCAGACTTTGGCAGAACGCCACGACTTGTTCGGGGGTAACTGAGATGGGAACATTTTTTGTTCCTATCCAAGCCTCGTAGCGACTAATCCAACGCAAAAACCATTCTTGCTCGACTGCCGAAACTGGAGATTGCGAGAGGAGAGCGGAGTACTCTTCGGAAGACATGATTACCAATCGGAAAAGGAAAACTCTCGAACGTTTGATCTTCAAACATCGGGAGTCGGTTGCTTCCTCATCTTGGGAATTCACAGCATCATCTTTGATCGCTTCGGCCGATTCTGCAAGTAGGCAACTCAGTGGAACAGCCAAGTCTGTTGCAAAGGCTATTTGACCGTCTCCTTCTCGAAGAATATTCACTTCCCCCGTGATGCGATGAGAACACCTGCTGAGAACACCCGCTGAGAACACCCGCTGAGAACACCTAGAGCGGATGCTGTCAGCATTTGAGTTCGGAATCCCGCTGCCGTCCGTGCAGTTTTCAAATGCAAAGGGATCGGCACGTCTTTATCAAGGAATTTTCCCTGGCATTTTCTACCGTGCTTACCCAGAAGCAGTGGGGCTCTCGCAACCGTGCAGTCTCGAGGCAACGCTCGGCCATCACCGTGTTTACCCTAAAGCGGTGGGGCTCTCGCAACGCGATAATTTGCGATTCTGCTTGTAATTCAGCATCCTTAAGGCATCGGGCATCGTTGACGATTCAGCATCGTTCGGCTTGCTTTTTTTAAAGACGTCTTTTCTCAAACCCACAAAACATACAAGCAGTTGATCTGTGTGCCATGCGAATTGTCGCCGTTTGTTCGAACTGCTTCGCATGCGTTGGTGAATTTTTCACGCCAACATTGGCGATTCCCCTGCTCCGCATTTTGCT
>CAYMFZ010000146.1:0-10318 GCA_964389585.1 uncultured Pirellulaceae bacterium
ACTTCGAGATGTGGCGCGGATTCCGAAACTTGGGATTGAAATCCGTCCTTGTCTTTTGGCGGTTTCATTGGTTGGCAGTTTTGCCCATCCTGCCAAGACCTATTATCGACGATTCATGTGGAGAATCAAGCGTTTTGCCTGCCAGAAACACCAGCCGATCAAGCGTTTTTTGCAGTGTTTGTTAAAAGACAACGATTGAAGCCGGAGAACGTGCGCTCAACGCCAGCGTCTGTCGGCTTTATTCACCTTGCCCGTTTTTCTGAAACGGCTCTATACTTCGGAAAACCCTGGCAATTGCCAAAGTGATTACAAATACTGCATGAAGCAGTTACTGGCGAAGTCGCCATGAAATGGAGATCGAAATGCGAATGGATTCCAAATTCGATTTGAAAACACCACGCCTCACCCTTGGTCGATCTCTTGGTCGATTTGCTACCAAGCCGTTGGTGTTTTTGGGACTACTGGCTATCAGCTTTGGCGGCCTTCAACTCAAAAGCTCTTGCGCGGCGCAACAATCCTCTACCACAAGCGATCCGCGACAAACCCCCGCGCCTTGGCGTCCCGCTTTCGGCTCACTCAACAAAGCTGCAGTTCCGAGCGAAGACGTCGGCAACGGAAACGAATTGCGATCAAACAGCCAAGGCAATCCTACAACTGGTACTGCATCCGGCAACGCTGCAACGGGCGGCGCATCGCAAGGCTTCAACAACCGCGACCAATCGAACACTGGCAATTCAAACGCTGGCGATCCGAACGCATCCCAATCAGGTATCCGCCCCGGATTCAATCTGGCTCCAAACAACCTCAACCAACCCAACAACCGGAACGCGAACAGAACGCCTCAGCCCGATACAACTTTTACCGCCGACCAGATCACCGAGCCCGGCGTAACCCGAGTCACCAAGACACTGGACAAGCTTCCCAATTCCGCAGGCCAAGTCTGGCGTGAATACGACATCTCGCCTTACACCTCTCGCATTACGACATCCGAAGACCCACAAAAAGCTGTCACCGAATGGATTCTGCGTGAGACAGGAACTGAAATGTGGTTCCACCAACCGTTAGGGATTTTGAACGCAGAAAAAGATCGCCTGCTCGTCTACCACACGCCTGAGATTCACGGGATCGTGAAAGGGATCGTTGACCGCTTCAACCGAACGCGCGGCCAAGTTCAAAATGTCGATGTGAATTTAGTCACGGTCGAAAAACCAAATTGGCGAGCTCAGTCTTACACCATGCTTCAACCGATCGAAGTCAACTCGCCGGGCGTCGAAGCCTGGATGATCTCAAAAGAAAACGCCGCGATCCTGCTAGGCCAACTGAGCCGACGGGGTGACTTCAAGCAACATAGCGGTGGCCGACTTGCGAACCATGACGGACAATCGTTTGTGCTTGAGAAAACTCGCCCCGTCCAATTCGTAAGAAGCCTGCGGTGGGTGCCCAACCAAACTCCAAACTACCAACCGCAAATGACAAAGGTCGACGAGGGATACCGACTCGAACTGAGTTGCTTGTCAGCTCTCGACAACCAAACGATCGAAGCCGTCATCAAGTGCGATGTTGACCAAGTCGAAAAACTGAACACGGTCAAAGTCAGCGTTCCAGCGCCCGGCGGTGGTGCCCAGCAAATGAATCTTCAAATCCCACAACTCGTCAGTTGGCGACTTCACGAGCGATTCCGCTGGCCTAACGACCAAGTCCTTTTGCTCAGTTGCGGAGTTGTCGCGACGCCGGAACCTCAAACGGGTGGAGGCTTGAAAATCCCCGGCTTGTCGCAAAAATCCAAACGAGCCGACGCGTTGCTGTTTGTTGAGTATCGCGGACCTTCCAATGGACCGATGGTTCCGCAGTCTGCTGATCGCCTCGCCCCGATCCGTCAACGATAGCAAATCGGGTGGCAGAAGCCTGAAATTCGCTGGCGATCCAAACTCGACTCGACGCCGGTTCCGAGACTCGTAGAATAGATCTTTCTCAAATCAAGCTTTTCAATGGCCACAGGCCCCGTGGTTTTGAAACTCACACACTTTTAAAAAACTTCGACCCAAGTTTCATTTCTTTCCATGTCCCAATCAGATCGCCGCGTCGTCATCACTGGAATGGGTTTGATCAGCCCGATTGGCAATTCGTACGTTGATCTTTGGGACGCTCTGTCGCAAGGCAAAAGCGGCGTGAAAGTGCTGTCCGCCATTCCGACAGAACACTTCCCATCCGACTTTGGTGGCGAGTGCACGGAATTTACTGGCGACATCGCAAACTTTGGTCCGCTTGAGAAAAAGCTCCAACGCAGCATCAAAAAGGGTTCGCGATTGATGTGCCGCGAAATCCAATTGGGCGTTGCCGCGGCGCAGCTTGCACTTACCGACGCCGCGATCGAACCAGGAAGTATCGATCCAGCTCGAATCGGGACATTATTTGGCAGCGATTACATTATCACTTCGCCTCAAGACTATGCCGTTGGCATCAAGAACTGCATGGGTGACGATGGCGAATTTCATTTTGAAGATTGGGCCGAGGAAGGACTCACCAAAGTCGAACCACTTTGGCTGCTGAAATACCTCCCCAATATGCCAGCCAGCCACGTCGCAATTTACAATGACTTGCGAGGCCCCAGCAATTCTCTAACAGTGCGCGAGGCTTCTGCCAATCTCGCGATCTCCGAAGCCACCACCATCATCCAACGTGGTTCGGCCGACATCATGGTGTCAGGCTCAACCGGCTCAAGGATTCACCCGCTTCGCACCGTTCACATCGCACTTCAGGAACAACTGGCTGATCGCAACACGGACATTGCCGGCGGCGACCCAACAAAGGCTTGCCGCCCCTTCGACAAGGATCGATCAGGCATGGTGCTGGGCGAAGGTTCAGGAGTCCTGATCCTCGAAGAACTTTCATCCGCCGAAAAACGCGGTGCGAAAATATTCGGCGAAGTCATTGGCTACGGTTCGTCATCGGTGGCTGACTTGAGCGGCGTCGCTGACTACAAAACGGCGTTCACGAACGTCTTAAAAGGTGCTCTCGAAACGTCTGGGCTATCGCCAAAAGATGTTGGCCACATTCACGCTCATGGCTTGAGTTCGCCAAAATGCGACCAAGCCGAAGCGGCCGCAATTAACGAAGTTATGGGCGATACGCCCGTCACCGCCGCGAAGAGCTACATGGGTAATCTTGGAGGTGGATGCGGAATCGTTGAGATGGCGGCAAGTGTCATGGCACTTAATGAAGGACCACTTTTTCCTATTCTGAACTGCGATTCACTGGACGACCAATGTCCAATTGCTGCGGTCCAAGGGAACGACACACCAGCAGGCGACTCGTTCATCAATCTAAACATCACGCCTCAAGGGCAAGCCAGCTCGGTTGTGATTCGCAAATTTGGTTAGCCCGATTGGTGTGGCTGATTGAAGAGACGACGAACTTTCAGACGCCCAGCAATCGTAGGTTTCAGGTTCGGCAGCGCATAGATTTCGGAGAAATTAGCGACTCTCGGAGAAATCTGCAACATTGTCGTTGATCACTCCGTGATCAAAACGGAACCACCTCGAACACTCAACATCGAAAACAGCTTCGAAGCAGGATCCGCTTTCACACGGCAGCCGCATCCCAGTTAGCCGTACTCTATTCGAATTCCATTCGACCTGCGCAAGCCTCTCCATGTCCCCAAAACTACCCGGATGATGCGTTAAAGCATCATCCAGCTGTATCACATCAAGAACGGAATGTGTCGGTTGTAACGAATTGGTGAACTCCACCTGAACGATTCGTTCAACAACCATCGGAAACAGCGTTTCGATAGGAAATACTTCTTAAAAGCTTGGAAGCCGGAGCGCGATTTGCATCTTTTTTAACCTAGAGTTGGCCATTACCTCACCTACGCCGATCTACGATGAACGATAAACCTCGCCACCACATCAAAGCACAAGAAACTTGGCCCCGGCTGATTATGAAATCAGTCGACGCCGCGGCAATCATGCTGGGCCTTATGGTCTTGATCACTTGGTTACCGCAAGTGAACAGTAAGTCGACGATCGTCATTTGCCTCTTGGCAATTGGCTTGTTCAACATGGTCGGTGAGTTTGTTGGACTCTACCGAAACTGGCGTGGAATCAAATTCGAACGCGAAGCCTCGTGCGGACTGATCGCTTGGGGCGTCACTCTGATCTTGCTGGCTGGCTTGGGTCATTTCAGTATTTACTCAACAGAACTTTCGGCTTATTGCCTCGCGATCTGGTTCACTGTAACTCCGATCATGTCGTTCTCGTTTCGCATCTTTTATCGCCGCTATTACGCTTGGTCGCAATCCAAGGGCATCAACACACGCAGTTTTGCCGTGGTTGGCATCAACGATTTGGGTATCCATCTCGTTCGCAACGTCAACGACGCGCCCGATCTCGGGTTGCAGTTCTTGGGATACTACGATGATCGACCACCAGAACGAACGGCCGATTTACCTGAAGACATTTCCATCAATCTTGGCAAACTCGATTCGCTAATCGAAAGCGCCAAAAACGGCGAGGTCCAAGTCATTTTCATCACCTTGCCAATGAGAGCTGAGGAACGTATTCGCAAAGTCATCCGCGAACTGGCAGACACAACGGCTTCGGTTTACATCGTTCCCGACTTGTTTGTCTTTCAGATGCTCAACTCTCGTTGGACTGACATTCAGGGTCTTCCTGTCGTCAGCGTTTTTGAAAATCCACTCTTTGGCGTCGACGGAATTCTGAAAAGAACGGTCGATGTCGCACTGGCTATCGTCGCCCTGTTGTTGCTTTCGATTCCAATGGCGTTGATTTCAATCGCCGTCAAACTAACTTCCGCGGGCCCCGTGTTCTTTCGCCAAAAACGATATGGGCTCGATGGCAAAGAGATCTTCGTTTGGAAGTTTCGTTCGATGACCGTTCAAGAGAATGGCGCCGAGGTAAAACAAGCCACGAAGAACGACAGTCGCTTAACCTCGATCGGCGGCTTTCTTCGCAAGTCATCTCTCGATGAGTTACCACAGATTTTCAACGTGCTCTCTGGCCAAATGTCACTAGTGGGTCCTCGCCCTCACGCCAGCGCTCACAACGAGTTTTATCGCAAGCAAATCGAAGGCTACATGCTGCGTCACAAAGTCAAACCGGGCATCACTGGATTGGCTCAAGTGAATGGTTGTCGAGGCGAAACGGAAACGCTGGACAAGATGGAAAAGCGAGTTGTGTTCGACCATCAGTACATTCGTGAATGGTCGATCTGGCTCGATTTGAGAATCATCTTTAAGACGTTCTCTGTCGTTTTCTCGCGACAAAATGCGTATTAGGCAAAAGTAATTTGCGAACTCAGGGGTAAAGCATGAGCAAGATGCTTTGCCTCTTCTCTTTGCAAATCTTGAACGATCCGCTCGTTTAGATTTCGGAGAAATCAACGACTTTGACGTGATCACTCTTGGTTGAGATGAACTAAGACTAGAGGGTATTTCAAAACCTGTAGTGGACTTCGCCAGAAGTCCCAACTCGCTTTCAAAACAAAGGGAATTCTGGCGAATCCCACTACGATGATCGCACGATTTTAGGTTTTGAAATGTCCTCTAGTAGTTCGTCAGAACTGAAATGCATAGTTGTGAGCCGCGACGCGTAAGCGGCCGGGTGCGTAACCCCAAGGATTTACGTTCCATCGGCTCACAGTGCGAGCTGGTCAAGTCAGCTTTGACAGAACACTAGGCTTTTTATCTCAAGTCTCGACTCGGTCGACTCGGCTTAGACGCTCGCACGATTCGGATCGACCCAACCAATAGATTTTACTCGTTTGAGTCATCTTTCTTTTTAATCGGTTTGGCGAATTTTGAGATCGAATCACTTAGTTTTTTGATCTGATCAGGAACCGGCATGTCGTCGCTTGCTTCTTCAGAACCCTGACTCGGCTTTCGATCATTCAAGAAAACATTACCACCAAAATTCGTTGGCGAATTGGCATCTCCAGCTTCCGATTTGCCGTCGAGATTGATTCTCACAAAAGTCGAATCGTCAGACTCAACTGACTTTGCCAGATCGACAGGACGCGTGCTTGGCCCGCGCCGCGTAAGCTCCGCAACGGGATCGACGCCAAGTGGGCCGATCATTTTGACTTCTTCGTCAATCTCTTTCGATACCTGCTGGCGGACATCTGAAACCACGATGGTTTGCGGCTCAGCTCTTAGGTTAGCTGCTGGTTTCGGCTCATCCTCGGGCTGCTCGCTGTTCGATTCGGTCTTCTCAGTCGAACTTGCTGGCTGGATGACTTCGACTTTAAGTGCTGGTCGATCTTCGCTCGATTGATTGTCGACCGGTGAAGTTAAGTCAATCTTGGTCACGTGAGACTGATTGGGAACTTCCTCTTTGACAACTTGCTGATCGACAATTTCGCTCGTTGTGTCTTGAGGCACCGTCTCTCCTCGAAGAGCAGCAAGTTGAATGGCCGCCAGTTTTTCGGCATCCAGTGTCGGTGAGTCTCTTAAGCTCATAGAAACCGTCGGCTCTGATTTTCGAGTCTGAGATTGAGTGGGCTCGGTTGACTGTGGCGTCGGATTTGCCAGCCTCTTAGGCTCAGCCTTGGTCGTCTCTGTGAATGAAGCCCGATTAGATTCCTCGGCAACTGGTGGTGCCGCGACAATCTTTGCCGAACGTCCCGCTTCCTTGACATCAGATTTGCTCGAAGCCATCGGCTCAGAAGCAATCGGAGCTGGCTTGGCCATCGCACTAGCGGCGGCCAACAGATCTTTGACGGACGGAGTTCCCTCCGACGAGGACTGCTGCTCCATCGCTGGCTCATCTTGCGGAACGGCAACGCTTGAATCTCGCGTCGAACTCGTAGGCTCGAGCGTCGCGTGTTGAACCGCGTTTTCTGAAGTCACCGACGTTCGCTCTGATTCATACTTATTGCTGGCGTTGGCGAAAAACTGCTTAGCCTTGCTTGCCGACTGAACGGCTGCTGCGGAGGCCGCTGCTGCTGCCGCGGCGGCTCGAGTAACGATCTTTTCAAATGACTTTGAATCAAAGAAGCTATCGTTGGCCGTGCCTGAATGCTCATCCATTCCGTTGGCTCGACCAGCAGTCTCACCCATCGTTTGAGATTCGTGCTGAGTTCCCATGGGAGGCGCGATCATCAACACGATTCCAAGGCCTAGCATCAAACCGCCAAGTGCTCCCGCCAGGATCATGGCTTTCTTGCCAAGTCCATCCGGGCGAGTGCTGACCTGTGGCTCATCAACGCGCGTCAACAACGCAGCATTTTTGGCTTGAGCAAGTCCGTGGATCTCCGCCAAATCTGACTGGGCTTCGTTGGCGATCTCTGTCCGCTTTTTCAATTCGGCGAACAACGTCACCGCACCCGCTCGCTTTTCACCAAGACTCAACAATCGTCCGTCAAGGTTGCCAAGCTCCAGGTTCAAACGATCAAGCCGCCGTTGGGTCGTTGCGACACTACTTTCCAAACCGCTAATCGACGCGGCAAGCTCAAGGTAGAGCTGCTGTTTCATCGCTTCGATTTCGTTTTTCGCGAACGCCACTTTTGGATGCTGGGGCTCGTATTGCCCTTCCATTTTGGCGAGTGCTCTTTGCGTCTTAACAAGCTCTTTTTTCAAATCATCAAGGGCGGGTTGAAACTTAATTAGATCACCTGAAATGCTAACGATCTGATCAGGATTTTCGCGGGCAGCAACCAACTGAGTCAAAAGTGTACGAAGTGTTTCCAGATGGGATTCTGTTTGACGTTTCTCCACGTAGATCTGTGACATGTCGCGCTTAATCGTGTTGTCACTTGCCTGCGAGTCGTTGGAGATGTTGATCGCGCCGATATCCGTGCCCAGCTCGCGATCCATCTCTTGCAATTTTGCTTTTGATTCGTTGAGCGCCATCAAAGCCGACTGATGAACCTGCGTTAATTCAGTCTCCATACTTTGAAGTCGCAACGTTCGGACTTCGTCAACCTTGACAATAATTTCGCCCAACAACAACTCGATAAATTTTCTTGATCGTTCACGACTTGAAGCTTTCGTGTTCAAGACGATGACTTCTGTCTTACCGAATTCTGCACCATTGGGAGCGCTGAACGAGATTGCGCCCTGAACGTCTTCAATTACTTCTTCGCTGGGCCATCCGCGTGCACTCAAGCCAAACATGCCTTTTGATGCCGGACCTAACTGCTCAAGCGATTTGCGAATCACCTGTGGCTTGCGGGCAATCTCAAGGATCGTTTCCTGTGCTGATTTCATGGATTCAAGTGAATCAAAACGACCGGGCTTGAATGACTGACCTAACAAATCATCGCGCACAATAAGCGATTGTTTGGCGGACCAGGTCTCTGCTCTCAAGAAGAATACGTAGAACGCAGATAAGAGCATGCCGACCACGGCGGGAGCAATCCACACCGCGCGATAACGACTTAGCATCGATAAAATGTGGTCGACTCGTTGGTGGGACGAATTGTTGGAAGCGTTGCTCATTCGATAGCCTGCGGGATCAGTTTGAAAGACGAGGGTCTTTAAGTGTGTTCCGGTTCTCAGAACACGACGCACCGATAACTGCAATCCGCAATATCGGAACGACGTACATCCTTTACATCGCTGTTTGATGCCAAGCTGAATGAGTGAATATGCGTAAAATTCCTCCCGAAACGCACTACAATCGTTAAGCCAGCCGCAGAATCATCGAGGACAACGTAATCGGCAAACTTTAACATTGGTTGCGATTAACATTTGCTGCACGATTTACAGAGTGAAAGTTTCACTTGGTGAAAAGAAGTATTGTGGAGAAGCAATCTCTCAGAGAGCCGAAAATTTACCACCTTTGGTAGAGTTCACTTCTAAGCAAGCACTCATATCGGAAAATACTCGGCTCGAAAATCAAGCCAAGCACACTAGCGACCACAGGTTGAAATTGACGCTGGAATGATCGCGGCGAGATTGCGAGATGATTGTGGCATTTCACTCCGTGAAATAGCGCCAACCTGATGCGAAGCGAAGGTTGCACCGTAAAACTCAACCTACCTCAACCAACGAACGAGCTTAAAAGAATAAGGTTGTTACTTGCAGTGGCCGAGCAGATTCTTCGCTCTTTCATTCGCTCTTCAATGGTTGAAAAGTTCGACTCTGTCGCTTCGCTCGGATTGGCGCTCGTTCACGGAGTGAACGGCCACTATCACGGAGTGAACAGCCACTATCATGGTGTGAAGGGCCAATATGCTCAGCCTTCGGCACGCTCGAACATCAACAAAAACATGATTTATGTTTCAATCTCAAGCCGGACACCGTCAAGCAATTTAAGATCGGCAATTGGTGGAACTTGGTTGTGCGCGCTGAGCGCATTGTCCCGGCAAGGTGAGTCGCCCGGCCCCTGAGAAGCGTCCACGACGATCGAAAGTTCGTTATGCGGCAGCAACAAACCACCGATTAGTTTTCGAAAGAGGGGATCGCCAGACTGCCAGTTACCAATAGGCTGGCCGTTGAGCTCAAACGTGCCGCTCGGAAAGACAGACTCGGCGACCAGCCAAACGGCTTGGTCAGGCTCAAGATTCGTTGGCAAATTGAATTTGCGAACCAGACGAATGAATCCGCGAAAGTCGAATCCTGGCCAATCGGCCCAGTCACAAGGGACTTTGAGGCGCTTAATCGATTCGCCCTTGGTCGATTCGGAATTCAAACCAGAATTTGCTGGCGCCGATTGCGACCATTCAAAGACAGTCGCCTGCCATGGCCCATGCAGTCGGATCGAATGGAAATCTGCCAATTAGAAACTGCCAATCAATAAAACGACTTACTCAGGGACGTAGCTATGGATGACAGACGATTGGTGGATCTGCTTCGTGTTCTTCTCAACCAATCGAATCGTCGCTTTGATTCCACGAACCGGAAACGGATAAGGCGGCCGCGTTTCACGTTCACCATCATCATCAGGAGCAGCAGTCCCACCTCCGTTGTCAATGCCATTGGTTCCTTCGTCGATGATCGCGACAGAAGGCGATCCACCGGTCATGTCGCCGTCTTGATTCAGGCCATCACTTTCATAAAGCGGTGTCCAAGTGTCGTAAACCGTCTCGAACAATCCAAGACGGTGAATCGCATTGGGGGCGCTTGTTCCCTTATCAATTCGATATTGGTAGGACAATTGTGAGAGTGGCGTTGCATGCAATCCAAACCATCCTCCTCCAGAGTGGCCAAGATCAACGTACCCACCTAAGGCTGAGTAAACAGGTGCAGGCGAAAGTGTTGCACCGTAGCCAATATCATGTGGCTCAATTGTTACGCCGCCTGCAATGCCAACCGAAGAATTGGGCGAATAAACCTTCAAATCAAAGGCTGCCACATCTG
>CAYMFZ010000147.1:0-232 GCA_964389585.1 uncultured Pirellulaceae bacterium
GCCAGCACCTGATCCGCGTCGGCTGGTTTGGTGATGTAGCCAACCGCACCAAGTTTTACGGCTTCGACTGCGTTGGTGATGCTCCCGTAGCCCGTCAAGATTACGCATTGGGTTTCAGGCGAGGCATCTCGAATTTCACGCAGCACGTTCAGCCCTGACTTGCCCGGCATTTTCAAATCCAAGACCGCCCGATTTGGCTTGTGCGTTTTGGCATGCTCAATCGCTTGGTCGA
>CAYMFZ010000147.1:242-9265 GCA_964389585.1 uncultured Pirellulaceae bacterium
ATCCCTCGGCGGCATAAACTGTCCAGCCTCGTTTCGAAAACGACTTTTCCAGACGATTGCGTAGGACATCATCGTCATCGACGACAAGAATGGTTTCGGTTTGCAACATCGTTTTTCCCTCGAAAACCATTGAAGGCTCAGTGTGCTGAGCTGATCAAGTGAAGTCTTAGTATAGCATTTGATTTTGTCGTAGCGACAACGAACATTGAATATTCGAAATGGGAATCGATGCAAGCGTGATCAATTGCATGGAAGTGAAACCGTTACGCACGTGCCCTGCCCTACGGTCGAATCAAATTCGACGCTTCCTCCGATTCGGCGCAAAACATTTTTTGCGAGAAAGACTCCCAAGCCCATCCCCTTCCCCGGTGGCTTGGTTGTGAAAAAGGGTTCGCTGACGCGGCTAATTTGTTCGGGCGTCATGCCTTGTCCTTGATCGCGAATTTTCCACACCCAAGCATCTCCTTCGCGGGCGACCACAACGAAAACGGGACGGTCGCTCGGATCCGCATCCAACGCATTTTGCACTAAACCGCGCATCGCTTGACTCAATCCGTCCAGTGGCACATCGACTTTTTCGAGAGTTGCCGATTCGGGAAGATTCAACTGCACCCGTCCGCGTCCCATCAAGCCTTCCAAAGCGGCATTTGATATTTGCTCGATCGTAGCTGCCTCGATCGACTCGCCAATCGTCTCGCCTGCGTGACTGGCCATCCGGTCGAGGATTCCACGGCACCGATCAAGCTGACTGCGAATTAGGTGTACGTCTTCGATCACGTCGTCGGCACCGGGAAACTCAGGGGGATGAGCTTCGAAAGCTTGCTCAACGTCGCGGGCGACGATCGCGATCGTACTTAATGGAGTTGCCAATTCGTGGGCAGTCCCAGCAGCAAGCGTTCCAAGTGCTTCAATTTTTTCGCTATTGGCCCGAAGTGCCTGGGCTTGGCGAAGCTCGATTTGTTGATTGCGCAATTCATCGGTCAGCCGAGTCATGAAGTAGACGATGACGCTTGAGCAAGTTGCAAACGCCACCAGCAATCCCATGTGGCCGAGCGTAAAGTCTTGGCGGCCTCTGATCGTCTCCAGCCCAAGATCAAGCAGATCCATTTCGTGGTGCTCAAACATCAAACCCGCAAAGCAAACGATCGTGAGAACGTTAATTGCCCACGTCCAACGACGGTTAAGCATCAGAGCACAAAGACTCAGGTTTACGAAAAAGAACAAATAGAATGGATTGTTGGGGCCACCGGTTGTGAATAGCAGCGCGGTCAGCGACAACATGTCCATAATTAAAATTAAGCCGAGGATTAAATCCCATGGCAACGGAGAGTGAGAATCGAGGTTTTGCTTCCAGAAGTGCGACCCAGTTTCAATTCGCCGCCAACGTTCAATCCAGAACGCCATAAACAGATTTGAGATGGCTGTGAGTGAGATCACGATTGCCATTGCCCACGCCATCGGAATCTGAATTTTGAAAAGCAAAACCGAACCGGCGATCGTTGCCAACTGACCAATTACCGCGACCCAACGAAGCTTTAGCAACCACGTTGCGTTGAGATAGTGAGGTCCCAGCGAATTGTCAAATTGGTTTGCTTCAGGCATTTTCGAGGCTGCAAAACATTCGTTCGAAATGGACATTCAAATTACGTTGTCGAATGTTGTTTTCGATCGTCTATCATAATCTAACAGAACCGCTGCTAACCACGATCACTCAATGTCAGACGAAACACCGAATCCCGCACCTGTTCCGACCAGCGAATACGCTTTTGATTCTTCGGAACAAAAGAAAGCGCCACAACTAAGCCACCGAAAATTGACCATCATGTTGTCGCTGATGTGTCTAATTCCGATCGTTACAATTGCGGTGCTGTGGGGCTATTTACCAGCAGTTCACGAGGGGCAATTGGAAGCCAACATTGTCGCAAAGGATTTGCCCGGGAAAGATTTCTATGCAGTCGACTACTATGATCGAACGAATTGGGAACGCGGTTTCCTAATTGTCCAGAACAAAAGTGACTTGGATTGGACTCATTTGGAGATTCGAGTCAATGGAAACTATCAAGTCTACGACAGGGATCCGATTCCTGCTCGCGGCGAGCGAATCTATGACCTTACTCGTTTTTTGAATCGAACCGGCGCTCGGTTTAGCCTTCAATACAACGAACTCAATCGCGTCCGCATCTACGCACGCCGACCTACCAAAGATCGCGCCACCTATATACAGACTTTCCCAACGCACTTTCCCATTTCGTCGAACTATTGGCCAAGTGTCATCTTGTTGAGTGTCTTTTTGGTGCTGGCCGTGATCGCCGCCGTCGTGTTCGCCAAAATTGCAAAGTCAAATCGTCAGCAAGTCTAATCAAGCTTGGTTCTTGATAACGCCGTTTCGGTTTAATGCGTCAGGCCAGTGTGATCCTTGCTAGGGTCATCCTTCGGCATCGTTATCGTTGACCAATGTCATCTATGAGGCAATCGCGCCGTTGAACCGATTTGACATATCCTGAAAGGATTTGAGCTATTAGCCGGTGGTTGAGCGAAAGCGACACCACCGGAACATACGACTAGCCCCAACGACCCCGATCGGGGTCGCAGCAACTTAACTTAGCGTTTCCATTGTTGATGGACGCTTGAGTGTTGCCCCACCATCGCCAATACATCGAGTGTGGCCAACAACCAATAGTCCAGTCCAAAATTCGAAAACCGTATTTGCTTATTCGCGGATCATCTGAAACAATTCGAATAGTCCGTCCTGTTCCATTTCCGTTTCATTCCTGCATCAATACGAGTACCAATCGTGGCAAAGATTCTGGTAGTCGAAGACTCATCAGTCGACCGCATGTTGGTTGGCAGCTTACTCAGCAAAGAGCCAGGCTGGGAAATTGAATTTGCAGTCGATGGGCAAGAAGGGCTCGACCGACTTGATCCGAACAAGCCTAATTGCATCAGTCCAGATGTGATCGTGACGGACTTACAGATGCCACGCGTCGATGGCTTGGAACTTGTTCGCAGTGTTCGCAAAACGCACGCCGAAGTTCCAGTGGTTCTGATTACCTCTCAAGGCAGCGAGCAAATCGCTGTTGAGTCATTACGCGCAGGAGCAACCAGCTTCACTCCGAAATCGATGCTACGCGCTGATTTGATTAGGACGGTCAAGCAAGTCTTGGAAATGACGAAGCACATGCGATACACGCATGACACGGTGATGCTGCCCGCACCAAAACAAATCGCTTTTGTATTAGAGAATGAATCGTCGCTGATTGGGCCAACGATTGAACACCTCCAAGAGAACTTGCCGACTTGGACGGATCGTGATCGTTTGCAGTTCGGCATGGCGATGGATGAGGCGCTGGTCAACGCGATGCACCATGGGAATTTGGAAGTCGATTCGAAACTTCGTGAGCGTGATGACGGATCCGACTACTACGAGCTAATTCGTTCACGTCGAACAATTTCGCCTTATTGTCATCGTCGAGTTCGCGTCGAAGCCGAATTTTCCGAGCAACACATCTGCGTTCAAATCTCAGATGACGGACCAGGATTTGATCCAGGCCAAATTCCCGACCCCACAGACGAAGACAACTTACACAAGGTAAGTGGACGAGGGTTGTTTTTGATTCGGTCGTTCATGGACCAAGTTGCCCATAATGAAGCAGGCAATCAAATCACCATGATGAAACTGCGAAAAGAAGACGAATAAGCAGATAACTTTCTCGTCAACATCATCTGAATAATTTGCGTCTTGCCGCAAGTCTCTTTTGTCTGACTTGTGTTTGGTCTTTTCTCCAACTTAAGGCTGGGATTATATTGGCCGACTGCAAATTGGTCGTCATTCACAGTTATTCAACGGAATCATGCATTCGATGCATTCGTTTACGCTTTGCCTTGCTCTATTGGCAAGTTGGTTGTTTTGGTCGGGGCATCTCGAGCCGTTCATCATTTTGCTTGGGCTGTTGTCGTGTTTGTTTAGCCTTTGGATCTGTCGGCGAATGAGTATCGTTGACGAAGAAGGCGCACCTTTTCAACTCGGGCTTCGTCCATTCACGCGATATGCGCCTTGGCTGATCAAAGAAATCGTGGTTTCAAACATCGAAGTCATGAAAATTGTACTGGCTCCAAAATTGAATCTGCAACGCAATATGATCGAGGTCAGTGCCAACCCAAAAACTGAATTGGGCCGCGTGATTTTAGCCAACTCAATTACACTTACGCCCGGCACCGTTTCAGTCAGTGTCGATGACGATCGAATTTTGGTTCACGCTTTGTCTTTCGAAGGCGCCGAAGAAGACCTTTCAGGCGACATGGATCGCCGTGTCCGTAACCTGGAAGGAAGCGAATAAATGGAAGTCTTTTCCGACTCAATGATATTGGCTCAATTGTCCGGATTCGTCGACGTTCGACATGCGTTGAATGCCACCGCCGTCGCAATTCTTGTGACGATGACACTCGCGCTCATTCGGGCGATGTTTGGCCCGACGATTTTCGATCGTGTTTTGGCCTTGAATATGTTTGGTACCAAAACCGTCCTTTTAATCTGCGTCGTTGGGTTTTTGATGGACCGCACCGATTTTCTGGACCTCGCACTGCTTTATAGCCTGATGAACTTTATTGGGATGGTCGCGCTGTTGAGGTTCTCTGAGTACGGAAGTTTCCATGAGGAGGGGGCGAATGGCTCCAGTGCAAACTCATGATGATTGCTCTCGACATAATGACTTGGTTGTTTTTGATCGTCGGATCGTTTTTCGCCGTCGTTGGTGGAATTGGAATCGTACGTCTACCCGAGTTTTATTCGCGCCTTCATGGCGGTGGAATTACGGATACGCTTGGAGCCGGTTTAATCGTGACCGGTTTGCTGTTCCAAGGTGGACTGAGTCTAACGACGGTCAAACTAATCATGATTTTGTTTTTTCTAATGGTCACAAGTCCGACTTCGTGTCACGCACTAGCAAAGTCCGCGTTGGCGCAGGGGTTGAAGCCTGTTTTGGAGATTAATACGATCGAGTCGAATTGCGGAGACAGCCCGAGTTGAATTTGATTGCGAGTACTTGCCGATGGAGGCGAACGTCTCTGGTGAATGGCATCCAGTTATACTTGCCTTGGAGATTAATTTCACGCGATACCTAACCAGAGCTGAGTGAGAGATTGTGGCATTTCACTCCGTGAAATAGCGCCAGCCCCCGATGCGAAGCGAAGGTGGCTTAAAGAGTAAGAGTAAGAGTAAGAGTAAGAGTAAGAGTAAGAGTAAGAGTAAGAGTAAGAGAATAAGTAACTTAGGCTTCCAGCCTGAGAAGCAAACAATTCAGGCTGGAAGCCTGACTCACGTTTTGGAAAACGACAGAAGCAGGAAGCAAGCATTTAAAAATGACAGAGCCCACGACGGAACTGATTGTCATTCCGATTCTCGCCTTACTCGCGGCGACCGCGGTCACCGTTGCGCGAATCAGAAACCTGTGGGCAGCCGTCATGTTCACTGGAATTTACAGCTTCCTCGGCGCGAGTTGGATGCTCATCCTCGACGCTCCCGACGTGGCGTTCACCGAAGCAGCCGTCGGTGCCGGCATCTCAACCATTCTCATGCTCGCAACTTTGTCACTAACTCCGCGTCGCAAACATACGGGAAGACTGACCAGCAAAGACTTCCAAGAGAAACCACATCGCTTCAAATTGATGCCATTCTTTGTGGTCGCCGTGACAGGTTTTGCTTTGATCTACGGCACATTCGACATGCCACATTTCGGTGATCCGGATGCTCCAATCCAAGTCTATCCCGATCCTTCGTTTGTGAAAAAATCTCAACCGGACATGCACGGCTTGCCCAACGTGGTGACCGCCGTTCTGGCAAGTTATCGGGGCTACGATACGCTTGGAGAAACTGCTGTGATTTTCACCGCCGGCATAGCAGTCCTGTTGATTTTGCGAAAGTCGACGCCCGATGATGCGGCTCACGAACAAGCCATTGGCGTCACACCGAATGATAAAAAAGAGGTGCTCAGTTGAAGCGTTTCCCAATCATTCGCGTGATCACGAAGATCCTGATTCCCTACATTTTGCTGTTCGGTTTGTACGTTCAATTTCATGGTGACTTTGGACCTGGTGGTGGATTCCAAGCCGGTGTGATTTTTGCTTCGGCGCTGATTTTGTACGGATTGGTTTTCGGTTTAGGTGCCGTCCATAAAGTCGCTCCACCCGCAGTGATAGAAAAACTGATTGCGCTTGGTTTGCTGATCTACGCAGGAACCGGCGTGACTTGCATGTTGTGCGGCGGCAACTTTCTCGACTACGACGTTTTGCAGCACAACTTCATGTTGGACTTGCCAGCGGCAATTGATTTTCTGCCCGGCAAAAAGCCTCATCACTTCATCCCCCAAGGCCAGCATCTCGGTATCTTTCTGGTCGAACTCGGCGTTGGGATTACGGTGACTGCCGTGATGACGATGATCTTTTATGCTTTCGCAGGCCGGGAGCAAGTCGCATGACGATCGAAACTTTTCTCGGATTATACAACTACTGGATCGTTATCTTCTTGATGATGACTGGCTTTTACATCGTGATCGCCAGTGAGAATTTGGTCAAAACGATTATCGGTTTGAACATTTTTCAGACCTCAGTGTTCTTGCTTTACATCACGATGGGCAAAGTCCATGGTGGAACAGCACCAATCATTAAGAACCCTATTGGTGGGCACGATGATCACCATGACGCGAAACATCACGTGACCGAAGGCCATGCCCATGGCGTTGAGATTTTTACCGGCGGCGATTACGACCCAGCAACCACAACAGCGTCATCGAATGAAGTTCTTGATAAGCTCCTAGATTCAGTTGACGTAGAATCGGCAACGGAAATTGCGACGGTTGGATTCGAAGAAGACATTCCCGCACATGGGGCGAACCTTGCTGAGCACGCCGAGATCATTTACTCAAACCCGCTCCCCAGCGTGTTGATGCTGACCGCGATCGTCGTTGGAATCGCAACGACTGCTTTAGCTTTGGCGTTGATCGTTCGTATTCGAGAAGAGTACGGCACGATTGAAGAAGACGAAATCCTTGAGATCGACAGGAATTCGAATTCGTGATTGACCAATTGCCAGTCTTGCTAATCGCGATCCCACTGATCGCAGCACCCTTGTTCGTGCTGGTGCGAAACCGCGCACTCGTACTGCCACTTGCGCTGATGGTCGTCTGGGCGGTGTTTGGGATTTCGGTTGCACTACTCGCCGAAGTCATGCAAAACGGACGTATTGAATACGAACTTGGTGGCTGGCCTTCGCCTTATGGAATCGTCTACGTTGTCGACTACTTGAGCGCGTTTGTGATGATGTTCGTTTCTGCATTGGGCGCGATTGTGTTGACGTATGCCCCGCCAAGCATCAACCGCGAGATACCGCTTTCGAAACATTACTTGTTCTACGCAACGTACGTGTTGTGTTTGACTGGCTTGTTGGGGATGTGCATCACCGGCGACTTGTTCAACGTGTTTGTGTTTCTCGAAATTAGTTCGCTGTCTAGTTACGCATTGATCAGTCTCGGCAAGACGCGACGCGCTCCCTTGGCCTCGTTGCATTACTTGATTATTGGAACTGTCGGAGCGACTTTCTTTTTGATCGGCATCGGCTTGCTGTATCAAATGACCGGCACGCTCAATATGGCGGACATCGCTTCGCGAGTTCAAACCGTCGATGGTCCGCGAACCATGCAAGTCGCTTTCGCGTTCATGACCGTTGGTTTGGCAATCAAGATGGCGGTCTTTCCGTTGCACACATGGCTTCCCAATGCCTACACCTACGCACCGTCGTCGGTCACAAGCTTTATCGCCGCGACCGCAACCAAAGTCTCGGTCTATGCGTTCATCCGTTTGGTTTATGGAATCTTTACGCCAGAGTTCGCGTTCGAAGCACTTCCACTCGATCAAGCCTTAATGGTTTTCTCGTTGATTGGAATCTTTGTCGCATCTGCCGCGGCCATTTATCAAACCAATGTCAAGCGACTACTCGCTTATTCAAGCGTTGCCCAAATCGGTTACATGTTGCTCGGCATCAGCATGGCCAACGTGGGTGGTTTAACCGCGGGCATCTCGCACATGTTCAATCACGCTCTCATTAAAGGCGGCTTGTTCATGGTGGTCGGATGTTTCGCCTTGCGAATCGGATCGGTCAAGCTTGATGATCTGAGAGGCGCAGGGAAAACGATGCCGCTAACCTCTTTCGCGTGGGTGATCGGCGGACTCGGCTTGATCGGAGTTCCAGTGACAGCCGGATTTATCAGTAAGTGGCTGTTGCTAACTTCAGTCATTGAAATGCAATGGTGGTCCGTCGCTGTCTTAATGCTGATAAGCTCCTTACTCGCGGTCGTTTACGTTTGGCGAGTCGTTGAGACACTTTATTTTTCTGAGCCATCCGAGTTGGCAAAATCTGCAAAAGAAGCCCCTTTGATGATGCTCGTGCCAACTTACGTTGTGATTGGTGCGACGATCGTCTTCGGATGCTGGACCGTCTATTCCGCCGAACTCGCCAACAAAGCCGCGATGGCGTTGCTGGGAATTGTTGAATCGACAGGAGGCATGCCGTGATGATGACTCCTGAAAACATGATTTGGATTGCGATGGCGTTGCCGCTGCTGGCGATGGCTTTGATTTTCTTGATTGGTGAAAAAGCCCCAAACGTTCGCGAAGCCTGCACCATCGCCGTTTCGATCGTGCTGTTCTACGTCGTTTGCAATTTGGCTGCGTTCGTTTTCGATGGCGGTCGCCCAACGTGGAAGCTGGGCACGATGATGCCCGGTTTCGATATCGCGTTTACGGTCGAGCCATTGGGAATGTTGTTCGCGCTGGTTGCGTCAGGGCTTTGGATCCTGACAACGATCTACGCGATTGGTTATATGCGTGGCCATCACGAAAAAAATCAAACGCGATTCTTCGCTTGTTTTGCCGCGGCAATTTTTGCGGCTCTGGCGGCAGCGTTTTCAAAGAACTTGTTCACGCTGTTCGTGGCTTACGAAGTCATGACCATCTCGACTTATCCGCTGGTC
>CAYMFZ010000147.1:9275-10245 GCA_964389585.1 uncultured Pirellulaceae bacterium
AATTTACCTCGGAATTTTGCTTTCCACCTCGGTCGCGTGTTTCATGTTGGCGATTGCTTGGACTTGGAGCGTTTGCGGAACTTTGGAGTTCAAAGCGGGGGGGATGCTCGGCGACGCGAATCTTGACGGCAAAATTACAAACTATCAACTGGCGATCTTGCTTGGCTTGTTCGCGTTTGGGATCGGCAAAGCGGCTCTGATGCCGTTCCACCGCTGGCTGCCTGCTGCGATGGTCGCGCCAACTCCCGTCAGTGCGTTGTTGCATGCGGTGGCGGTTGTAAAGGTTGGTGTGTTTTCGATTCTCAAAGTCGTCATCTACATTTTTGGCATCGACTTGGTGCGAGAAACCAAACTTGGCGAAGGCGTCAGCCAAGTCGTCATGAGCGATTGGTTGTGCTACGTCGCTGGGGCCACGATTCTACTGGCTTCGTTGGTGGCGATGACGAAAGACAATTTAAAAGCCCGATTGGCTTATTCCACCGTCAGTCAACTCGCTTACATCACGCTCGGTGCGGCTTTGGCGACATCGGAAAGCGTCGTTGGAGGCGGAATGCACATTGCGATGCACGCCGTCGGCAAGATCACTCTGTTCTTTTGTGCGGGTGCAATCTACGTCGGGGCTCATAAGAAAAATATTAGTGACATGAGGGGGCTTGGCCGAGCGATGCCACTCACGTTCGGCGCTTTCCTGTTGGCGAGTATCAGCATTATCGGTTTGCCCCCCGGAGGTGGTGCGTGGAGTAAATGGTTCCTCGCGGTGGGAACGGTGTACGCGGGGCACTATTGGTTGATGGGCGCTCTGATGGTCAGTTCGTTGTTGAATATTGCCTATCTGGTGCCGATTCCAATTCGCGCGTTCATGACGCCGGCGGGTGAAGAGCCGATGAAATTTAAAGAAGCACCAATGATATGCGTCGTACCGCTTTGCATTACAGCAGTTGGAAGTGTTGTTTTGTTTTTCTTTGCGAAT
>CAYMFZ010000148.1:0-10232 GCA_964389585.1 uncultured Pirellulaceae bacterium
TGCTTACTCAGTTTCAGTCAAAGGCGTTGATGACGTGACCGCGTTCGCGGAAGCTGGCGGAGCCGACAAGGCAACCATTCGAACTGTTCAAGACGATTCATTCATTTATCGAGATGGAGTTCTCAAACAGATAAGCGAAATTGAGCCGCGTACGGTCGTTGGATTCGAAGAGGCCATTGCTATTGCCCCTCAATCTTCGACGGGGCAACTCACGCTTTGGGGGACAGACCTTGATGAGCGATTCACGCTTGGTCGAGGTTGGGCCAATCTTCAATTGGACTCGACACTCGTTCAAGGTTTCAACTTTGCCCGCGTCGTCTCGCGTGGAAATGGCGGCGAAGACACTGCGTTCATGTTTGATTCACAATCGGATGATGCCCTTTTCTCGCGACCGGGAGAAGCATTTCTGTCAAACGACAATGGCAATTTTGGTACGGTACTTGGTTTCTCAAACATCATCGTTCGTTCTGATTTTGGAAACGACTTGGCGTCGCTTGATGGTTCTAGTTCTGATGAAGAGCTTTTCGCCGGACCAGACTCGTCTCAATTGAAATCGACAAGTCATTCGATGATTGCCAGAGGGTTTTCAAATGTTTCGGTCAAGTCTCTCGGCGGCGATGATTCGGCATTTTTCAGTGACTCTCCCTCGGATGACAAATTCATCGGAGCAGAGACCTACTCCTCAATCGGCAACAACGATTTTCGAGTTGGAGCGGTTGGGTTCAGTGACGTATTAGCCAAATCAACAGAGGGAGCCGATGTCGTTCACTTTTCGGACAGCAACGGTGACGATCTCTTTTTCGCAACGCCAACATTAGCGAGGCTCACTTATTCCGCGGGAACCCAGCGTACGGCTTTGGGTTTTCCCAACACTTACGTCAATGCAACTGGTGGCGTGGATAGTGCGTTTTTTGTGGACTCAGAAGGTGATGATGTGTTTGTCGCTAAGACAGGTTCGGCACTAATGCGCGGCGTTGGGTTCGAGCATTTCGCAATCGGGTTTGGATCCAATTCAGCGACCTCTAACAGCGGCAACGACATCGCAAGGTTCTTGGATTCGAATGGGATGGATTCATTATTCGCCAACGATGTGCAAACTCGTTTAAAGGGCGAGGGGTTCAATAATTTTGCCACCGGATTCCAACGCAACTTGATTTTTAGTCGTGGCGGGAACGATTTGGCTTTTCTCGAAGATTCCGGCGTTGACGATTTCCTTGGTGCGAAGGACAACGACTTGTGGATGTTCAACGATGACTACTATCGTTTCATCGCAGGGTTTGAATCGGTTCAAGCTGGCGCGGTTAATGGCGGGAAGAACTTGGCCAATGTCTCGGACATCTTGTTCGAATTGGATCTGTTTGGAGATTGGATGTCATCGTAAGAAGTTTTGAGTTTCAAAATCAGGCATTTCATCATCTTCGTAAGATGACATAAGTTAAATGACTGAAAATGAGAAACGGTGGTGTTTCGAGCCAGTGCAGCCTTGGCTAGCGGGGCTTTACAAATTGAAAGTCGACGAAAAACTGGAAGACAACTCCGGGAATAGCATTGGTCGTCGATTCGAAGTCGATACGTTTAACAAGACAGAGGCCACCACTCAGGTTGTGACTGTGTTGGAATTTCAAGTTTCCGAATGAGTTGGATTTCCATGGCCTGCGTTGTATCGAGTTGCAATTAGCTGGTAACATTTAGGCTTCGATCAGCAATTTAATGCCCAGCAAAATGTAAATGAGTTACGACGCCAATCAAGACATTCCCGTC
Source organism: uncultured Pirellulaceae bacterium (assembly GCA_964389585.1). Taxonomy (GTDB): domain Bacteria; phylum Planctomycetota; class Planctomycetia; order Pirellulales; family Pirellulaceae; genus Mariniblastus. Next base: position 1,762 of record CAYMFZ010000148.1, read on the forward strand.
GCTGAAATTGTCGCCCAACGCGCAGACAATTCGTCGGCTTCTAATGGTGCCGGTCAGCCACCAAGTCGGCCACCATCAAAATCCAAATCTTGTTTGATCCCGGTTTTGATTGCCCTTGGGCTAGTCTTGTCAATCCTGATTGGTGGTGGTGTTGCGGTTTATCGAGCGCTGGCTCCTCCGAATCTCATCGTTGAAACCGAAGAAGAGGCGGAAACTCGCCGGGCGAATGATCAAGCGAAAATTAGCCAAGCGTTCTCAAGTGATTTCGTTCCCGCTGATCCAAAAGAGTTTGACCAAATTGAAAAATTGGTCGTTCGAATTTCTTCATTTGCCAACGACGAAGTCAATTCAGATTTGCATGAGTGCATCGACTTCGAACGGTACGCTCGTGAGGCTCGGCGAAATCCAGAGGCCAAGCGGTTGGCCTATTTCGGTAACGCGATTTTCGCTGCCACGGCTCGCCAAAGAACTGTGGGGCCAATTCCGTTTTCTCAATACCGAATTTTTGAGATTGAAACGATCTCCGAGAACGAACGAAAAATCACGCTTCAAACTTGGGGGACCTACGACGATATCGCGCCCTATGTTTGGTGGGTGGCGAGAACAAGTCGTGACGAGTGGAAGCTTTATGATTGGGAGCCTATTGAGTTTGGTGTGCGTGATTCCAAAGAGAGCGCCGTCTTGTTGGGGGAGGATAACGTTGAGCGAATTCGCGCTTACGAAACCTACGTTGACGCGGTTATTGATTACGTCGAAGAAACAGATGACTTATCTGATTCGACGAAGCAAAAATTGCTTGACTGCCAGTCTTTGGCATTTCACGAATCGCTTGCCGATAGTTCTTTGTTCAACATTGCGACACATTTTGAGAGCAACCATGATTACAAATCTGCGAAGACGTTTTTAACTGCAATAAAAAACAAAAAAGCGACGCCTGGGGTTTTTCGGTTGTTAGGCGAAATTGCTTTGCGTCGAAATGAATTCGAAGACGCGGTCAATCACTTTCAAGCTTACGTTGACTTGATTGGCCCCACCCGCAATGTGCTGACAAGCCTTGCCGAAGCCCATGAAGAACTGGGCGACGATCAAAACGAATTGAAATTTCGTCGGCTGGCGATACCGATGCTGTACGAAGCTTATTCCCCCAATCTTGGCAGAGCTTTCTTTCTCGAGTCAAAAGATAATCTTACGAGTTTGTTTTCGGCAGTTGAGAAAAACGAAGAGCCAATTGGGTTTCTTAAAGGACTGGTGAATCAAACGAGTTCAAATCCGTTTGCGATTGAGAAATTCGAATCTCTCGTCAACTATTTGGATGAACGCACGACAAAGCCGAATTCAAACTCAGATGCCGATAGGGTGCTTGCAATCGAAGCCAAAGCGGAACTTGCGTTTACGCAGGGGGAGTTTGAGAAGGGGTTGGAATTGCTGGCGTCCCCGTTGGTGTTGGCTGCCGATAGCGAAAGTTACGACTATTGGGAAAGAGCCGTAGATTTTGGTGTCGTCATCGACAAGTTCAAGGTCGCCGAGGATAAGGAAAAGGCCCTCGAAACGCTCGCTTACATTTACGACGAGTACGAGTTCGAAATGGAAGCGGCGGATTTTGTTGCAATCACAAACATCGCGTTGAAAGCTGAGCCGGACAATGCGGTTTTCAATCATTTCGCGGGACTAGCTGCCTTCGAAGAAAGTGATTTCGAAACCGCGATTCAATTCCTGTCGAAGGCAAAACTGGGATTCGAAAGTGATCCAGAAAACGACTATGCGGAGTACAACGCGAGCTTGCTCTCACAAAGTCACTACTCGATTGGAAATGTGAAGGACGCCGTTGATGGAATCAATGAGGATCAGCTCAAAGCGATAATTTACATCGCCATTGAAAAGAAGAATTTATCGCTTCTTAAAACCCAAATTGATAATCTGGAATTGCCTGAGGACAGAGATTACTTTAACGCTCGACTGTTGATGGAGAACGGTAAGTATGAAGAAGCCAAAGCGACTTTTGTGCGGCTTCTTAAGACGTTCAAAAGTGACCCGAACGCTTACGGTTCTCAGTATCGAAATATCAGCAGCTTGATTGAGTGCTGTCGTTTGAACGGTGCCATTAACGATGCGTTTTTGGAAACGCACCGAAAGGATGTGTTCGATCGAGTCGCAAGAACGCTGATCAATGACAAAGATTGGGAAGCGGCCGAGCGGTTGGCGGTTTCCGGGCGTAGGCAACTCGCCAAGCGAACGAGTCGTGCGGTGGATCTTCAATCAGTATTGAATCTTGAGCATGAAATGCTTTGGCACCAAGGCAAGTTCAAAGAGTTGGCTGATTCTCTCGTTTTTGATCGCGATGTGGTCAAGATCGAGCAACTGGAAGACGACGAGTTTCCTAACTTGGAGTTCATTTTTCGTGCTGCTTTGCGAACGAACAATTTGATTTTGGCCGATCACGTCGCAAGTCTTACAAGAAATTTGAAACATCCGAATTTCGAAATTTTGCGATTGATGGCGCTTCACCAAAAAGACTACAAGCGATTTGAGAAACTCAAACTGGAATACGCCTACAACTTGGACGCGGTTTTTGATGATCCGGATTGTCCAAAGCTGAGCAAAAAAAAGATTCTTGAACTGACAGACAAAAAACCTGCACAAATCGAAGTCGGCTATGGAGGTTACTACCAGCTTCATACCCTCGGTGTTTTGTTGAGCGAACCAATCGAGCTTGATAGCGCGGCTGTCAATAAGATTTCAAGCGAAACGTTTTCTGATCCCTTCTTGATTGAGGAATTGGCTGACCAACCTGATGGTGGGAAGGGCTGGCTTGTCCGTTCGGGCAAAACGGTGCTCGCGATCAGTCAGCACGATAATCTCATCAAGCCAACGAATGTCGAAGACAAAGAGCTCGCGACGTTAATGAATGATGGTGAGCAGATGATTGCTTTTGAGTTCTTCTCACTCGATTGGCGACCAAGTCACCCCTACATAGCCTGCTTGAATCTGGCTGATTTCGTAGAGTTTGAAAACGCTACAGTGATCAGCCTTAACAATGAGTGGATGCCTTGGAGTGAAGGAAAACAGATGCTTGGAAAATTGAAATCAGAATCCATTCGCTACTCCGATTTTAAGAATGATATCGAAAGCCAATTTTTCTATTTTGAAGATTCTGAAACGACCAGTTCGCGTGATTCGACGCAATTTCAGCTTTCATTTGCCAACGCTTACCGCCAGTTTATTGATTCCGACTCGAGTGATAAACGACTCATTGTTTCCACGCGAATTCGATCTGGCAAATTGGCTGAGACGATTAATGTGGAAGTTGAGAAGATTGAACTTGGCAGTTGGGGAATGAATGAAGTTGAAGGTAAGCTAACGGAAGCATCTCGAATGAACCCGCAGCTAGAAAAAGGGGATGCCGTCGTCCGTGGGACTGGTTCTATTTTTCGGTGGAAATTGATGCTGGATGGCGATGAAAGTTCAAATGAATTGAAGTAGCGATTTTTACATTCTAGGTGGCAGTTGCTTGGATGATCTCGCACGGACTTAAGATGGCGAGATGGCTTGAGCGCCATTCAGCCAGAAGTAAATCACGACCACCAAAAAAGCAAGTTGAGTAACGGCCGCTAACCAAGTCAAAAGTTTGAAACTGAGCTTTTGCGTTTTGTGTCGAAAGAATCGTTGGCCAAACATCGCCCCAGGCCAGCCGCCGGCGAACGCAAGTAAATGAAGACGTGACTCAGGCGTTCGCCAGTTGTCTTTTTGCGCTTGACGCTTATCCCAGCCATAAACGCAAAAAGTGATGACGCTGATGATTGCGGTGAACGCCAAATAGCACAGTAAAAATATTTTGATTTTCAACTCCGTAGAAAGCTGGATTTCGCTGAACCGTTATTTTTTGTTTCGCGAGCGTTTTCTTCGATTGGATTTCTCAATTGCAACTTTTTCTGCATCCGCGTCAAATGCAAGATTTGGTTTGACTGGAATTGCAGCATTGGTTTTTGCTTGCCAGTTGGAAAGATCTTCAGACAGTTCGCTAACCAATTCCGGGTGAGAAAGCGCGATATTGGTTGACTCGGCGATGTCGGATTCCAAGTCATAAAGTTCCATGTCGCCAGTCTCAAAAAACTGCATCAGTTTCCATTTGCCTTTGCGAATTACACTCACGGGTCGAGAGCGAAAAAGTGGATCCTGCTGTTCGTTTGTGACTTTTCGATAGGAATCTAAATAGGCCGGAAAGTGCCAGTAGATCGAGCGTGGTTCGCCATCGCGATTGAGGTTGGTGACACTGCTTTTGAATAGAGGCACCAAGCTAACGCCATCGGTGACTTGGCCTTCGGGCATTTTCGCCTTACCGATTTCGCAAAGCGTCGGAAACATGTCGACGCCGGTAATGGGTTCAGCCGAACGGGAGTTTGGTTTGACGACGCCGGGCCAATGGACAAAAAATGGGACTCGAATTCCGCCTTCGTAATACGTTCCTTTGTATCCTTTGAGTGGATCCATGTCGGTCGCCGGTCCGTATCCACCGTTATCCGAATAGAAAATGATGACAGTGTTCTCTGCTAATTTTAAACGTTCAAGCGTGGCGACGATCTTGCCCACGCCATCGTCAACGGCTTGGGTCATGGTCGCCATCGCGATATTTTCGTGAAGTTTGCCAGGGGCCTTTGAGTCGTATTTGGCTTTCAATTCTCTCTTTGCCTGAATGGGTGTATGGACGGCAAAGTGGGTGAGATAAAGCATCCACGGATTGTCTTGGTTGTTCTCGATGAACTTGCAGGCTTCTGCACTTAACCGATCGGTCAAGTATTCGTCGTCGGGAGCATTGGCGAGACTGGGGATGTTGTTGTGTGGAGGGTAATAGCCTTTGGGGGGTGAACCTGAATGCGTTCCACCTACGTTGAGGTCGAAGCCATAAGGAATCGGGTCGTCACTGAGATGCCATTTCCCCATTGACGCCGTTTTATAGCCGGCCGCCTGAAGTTGATGAGCCCAAGTCCTGATTTTCGGATCGAGCGTGTCGACACCGGAGATGTGTTCAAGTCTTCGGTGTGCTGATTTTCCTCGTGGCTTTGTTCCAACATTATAAATCTGATGACGTGGAGTGTATTGTCCGGAAAGTAGACACGCGCGGGCGGGCGCGCAATTGGCCGCACACGAATAGGCATCTGAGAATATCATTCCACCGTGAGCCAAAGCATCGATGTTGGGCGTCTCATAAAAATCCGAGCCCATGTACGTCGTATCTTTCCAGCCGAAATCATCCAGAAAGATCATCAAGATGTTCGGGCGGGTGCTTGATCGGGCGTCGTCTTCGCCACCAAACGATTGAGAGGCAATGGTGATCGTCGCAATGAATAGACCACAACAAAAGAGAAGACATCGATTCGAATTAAACACTGTGGACTCTTTCGAAAGTTGTTTGATTTATGGAATCGTAAAAATATCGCTTCACAATCCAATAATCGAGGCGTTCTGCCGAATAAGGCGGAACTGAGCTTCCGTTATTGTTTTGATGAAAGAGGTTGCATGAAAGTAAGTTACCAGATGTTTCGATCGTCATTCAAATCATGGGATGAGCTTTTTCTTGAGGCGGCCGAATTTGCGTCGACAATCGAAGAGATGCGTTTGATTAACATTACTCAGTGCTGCGACAATAACAATTCTGTAGTCACGGTTTGGTATTGGGGTAAGTAAAACTTGTCCCGCCTGCAACCGATTCTTTTGGGGGCACCTACTTGATCGGCAAGTCGATAACCGGCAACTCATCAAGCGTTTCGTCGACTGTCGTGAGCTCGAATTTCGGACTAACGATTCCAGGCGAAGCGACGATCTCGTAGACCAACGATGAATCTCGATTGTAAGCTGAAGGAACTTGTTCGCCGTCGCTTTGGAATTCCTTGAATTTTTGTAAGGAATCCGGGATCAAACCAGGTGGAGCAGTTTCAAGATCTGTTTCTTCGGAGGGTTCGACCTTAGAGATGATCACAGTGTAACGGCCGGCCATCACCTCTTTTGTTTCGTCACCATAAGCCAAATCAAAATCGCCTCCCGCATCCGTTTGACCATAAGCAATCGGCATGACCTCTGAATAGTTCGCGTGAAGGCTCAATGGAACAAACGCCACGTTGGCTTTGCCCAAGGGCAATCCGTCGAGCGTAATGTTGCCACGAATGACCGCAGTCCCGGCATGCTCCGGCCAGTCCGGATAGCAGCCAGAGCAACTGGCGATGAATATCATCGCAACAAAGTAGGTGGTGCGCTTGATCGCCAAGTTCGAGGTTGGTTTTAAGCTCTTTTTCATCTTGCGAATTCTTTGCTTGCTTCTCTGATTGATCTCTTGAATCTTGGCTTGCATCAACATGATCGCCCTCCAGAAGAGTTGAGTCCCGTGGCAGGCTTGGTCAGCGGTGGTAAAGCTTCTTCAATGACGCCTTTCGCTTTTGGCCAAATCAAAATCGCTTCGATGACCATCCAAATTTGCAGCATCAAAGTGAATGAGCCAATCACGGCGACAAGGAGTTTTCCTTCGGTCCACCACCATCCGCTTGTTCCATTGAAAAGCTGCCAAATCAACGCCCATCCCGGCAGCACGATCATGAAGATCATCGGAATCACGACGAACCAAACGGGCTTGTTGCGTCGCCATAAGTAAAACGCGGTCACCATAAAAGCTAGTCCGGCCAACAGTTGGTTTGTCGCACCGAACAATGGCCAAAGTAACATTCCTCCGGAGCCCATCGTTCCATTTGGCCCGCGCAACATCGCGATTGTCCCTCCAAGAACGACCGCAGCGATTGTTGCCACGTACATGTTCTTTAGAGGAGTGATTTTCAAAGTTCCACCCAGTTCTTGAATCACGTAGCGTTGAAGTCGAGTCGCTGAGTCGAGTGTGGTTGCCGCGAAGCACGCGACAAGCACCGCGATGATTCCGATTCCAAGTCGAAGCGGGATGCCGACGACCGAAAGGAAGTTCGCGCCACCTTCAATGAAGGCACCAATCTTGCTGGGCAAAGTGAATCCTTCCCAGGTCATCGGTTTGCCTGATTCGTCGACACCCAACTGATATGTCTGACGCCAGGCTGCTCGCTTGGTTAACGGTTGTCCTGTGGTTGGATCTTTTGCGGCTTGGTATTCGACTCGTTCATCGCCATTGGCTCGCGCGATGGAGACGGGTTTGAACTTTCCCATTCCTACTCCGGCACAACACGCGAGAATCACGACCACGGCTAGGGCGCCTTCGAGGAGCATCGAGCCATAGCCAATGGCTTGGGCATCGGTTTCACTTGAAAGCTGTTTGCTACTGGTCCCGCTGCTGACGAGACAATGAAAACCGCTGATCGCGCCACAGGCAATTGTGATGAATAAGACCGGCCAGATCGGCGGCGGGTTTTCGGGAACCGACTGCGTGATGGCTGGCGTTGATTCGAATAAGTCGGCTTTGCCTGTGAAACTCGCAATCATCAGGCCAACCACCAGTAACGCCAAAGCCACGAATAGTTGGTGGCTGTTAACGTAGTCGCGAGGTTGGAGCAAAAGCCAAACAGGAAGCACCGAAGCAATTGCACAGTAAACCAACAAGATGATTGTCCAGACGACGACGGGATTGCTGACGGGCAAAACGATTTCGAGATGATACGCGCCGACGTAAACCGCAAAGTAAATCAGGATCAGGGAAATGATCGACATCGGAAGCAACTGAGTCGAACCGCGCCGCATCATGATTCCGAACACAATCGCGATTGGAAGCGAAACCCAGACTGCCAACACGGAACCGGGATAGACTTTGAAAATGATGGCAATCACAAGTCCGAATATCGCCAGGACGACGGTGAGTGCAAAAAATAGAGCGAATAGAAACAACAGTTTGGTTCGAGGTGAAATCATCCTGCCTGCGACTTCGCCCACCGTTTGGCCGCGGTTACGCATGCTGACGACGAGCGCCCCAAAATCGTGAACGGCGCCGATGAAGATGCTTCCAAATACGACCCACAAAAGAGCCGGTAGCCAGCCCCAGAAAACAGCGATGGCTGGCCCAACGATAGGGCCGGTTCCTGCAATGCTCGTGAAGTGATGCCCAAATACGATCGAGCGTCTCGAGGGAACGTAATCGACGCCGTCTTCAAGTTGCTTACTAGGAACGTCAGCGTTGGAATCAAGCCCAAAAACTCTTCGCGCTATCCAACGACCATAGGTGTTGTAAGCAACGATGAAACCGATGAAGGATCCAACTGCGATTAAGAACGTGTTCATGGGCAAAGTCTTGATTGAAATGACGCATAGATTGCGAATTCCAATTCTATCAGAAGGTCCATCGGTTGGTAGCAAGCCAACGAACAACCACCGAAGTAAGGTACTGCCAAGCCATGCGTCTAAGCTCTATAATTCTGTTCCAAATCAATTGCAAAAATGCGTCATCCAGTTGCAGAATTAGCTGGTGGCGAAAATTATCGGAGAAGTACCTTGACTGAAAAAGTTGTCATTAT
>CAYMFZ010000149.1:0-10217 GCA_964389585.1 uncultured Pirellulaceae bacterium
CCGAGTCGGCAATTTCGAATTTTGAAAGGCTAAAAATGTCATGCGCCTTGAATTTCGATTCACCGCATCCTAACTGAGATGCGGTTGCCGTATCGCGATTGGAATTCGATTTGCCGTATCATGGCCGCATTTCGTTTCGTCGCATCGCGACCGTTTACGGGTAGACACGGGTTTTAACCCGTGGGCACAATTTTGAAATCAACTCGTCGCATCGCGACTGATTAATGTTTAGTCAATATTGACCGGTCGCGATGCGACGGTAGTTTGATAGGTCAACGAACCGCGGGTTAAAACCCGCGGCTAACCATAAGCGGTCGCGATGCGACAAAAACTCAGATCTAGACTTTGCGGTAGGCGACTACTGTACCCCGGCGCTTCAAACGATGACTACGACGGACAGACTGCGACGGACACAGTGCCAACCCAACGGTATTCGATCAAAACTTTGGACACGCTAACAATTCCTCAACTTCATATCCGCTTTTACTTTCATATTCAGTTTTCGGCTGCGGTTTGACGTTCAATTTCCGACAACAGTTTCAATTTCGTAATCTCAAACTTCAAATCTGTTTCACACACACAAAACATCGGGCCCAACCCGAATCAAATTGCAAATTTTTTTTTTGAGAGCCTCCATCCCCACTCCCTCAACAACTTCATTTCAACGATCGAATGCCGAGAACATTCGCTTGAAAAACGCTGCGCAATCCGTACGTCAAAAACTACTTGACGCGCGAACGAGCGAGGGACACTGGGAAGGCCAACTCTCTGCGTCAGCACTTTCAACCGCCACCGCGATCAGCACCTACTCTTTTTACCTTGCCGATCCGAAAAGCGATCCCGCCTTATTCCCTGAGATTTCGCGTCAACTAAAACAGGGGTTGAACTGGCTGATCCCGCAACAAAACGAGGATGGCGGCTGGGGAGACACGCCGCAAAATTACTCCAACATCTCAACAACCATGCTGGTGGTGGCCGCGATCCACGCCGCTGGACGAACTGAACAATTCGATTCTCAGCTTCAGAAAGCAGAGTCTTACATCGATTCGCAAGGTGGCATCGAAGCGATCCGACGACGCTATGGCAAAGACAAAACGTTTGCCGTGCCAATTTTGGCGAACTGCGCCATGGCAGGTATCGTGCCTTGGAAAGAAGTCTCCGCGCTTCCATTCGAAGCCGCCTGCGTTCCCCAGCGCTTTTATCACCTGATGCGAATGCCGGTCGTCAGCTACGCCGTTCCCGCGCTTGTTGCAATTGGCCAATGCAAATTCATCCTTGATCCGCCATGGGATCCGGTTCGCCGAACCATTCGCGGCCTTTGTGTTGGGCGTTCACTTCGGGTGCTTGAGAAAATGCAACCGGCCAGTGGTGGTTACCTTGAAGCCGTGCCGCTAACAAGCTTCGTCTCGATGGCGTTAATCAAATCTCATCGCGCCGACCATCCTGTCGTTGTCAACGGAATTCGATTCTTACTTGATTCATTCAGAGTTGAATCACAAGTTGAATCCGATGCTGAACAGGCAGGGCAGGGGAGTTGGCCAATCGATACCAACCTTGCGACTTGGAACACCACGCTTTCGATTAACGCGCTCTCAAATAATCCGGCCGAGTTTAGAACTCTCCTGAACGCGACAGACGACAAGAACAGCCAATGGCGCGATTGCGTAGCGTGGGTGCTGAGTTGCCAGTACAAGACCAAACATCCATTCACTGGCGCAGCTCCTGGCGGCTGGGGTTGGAGTGACTTGAGCGGCGCGGTTCCGGATGCAGACGACACGCCGGGTGCTTTGTTGGCTTTGAAAAACTTGATCGATCACGGTGACTTTGACGACGCCGTAAAACAAAACATTCACGAAGCGGCGAAGCTTGGAATCGCTTGGTTAATCAAGTTACAAAATCGCGACAAAGGTTGGCCAACGTTTTGTCGAGGGTGGGGCAAATACCCGTTTGATCGAAGCGGAACTGATATAACGGCCCATGTGTTACGAAGTCTATTAGCGTGGCGCGGTAAAATTGATTCTCCAAGAATCGAAAAGGCGATTGAGACCGGTTTTCAGTATCTCAGCAAACACCAACAGGCTGATGGAAGCTGGTTGCCCTTGTGGTTTGGGAATCAGGACCAGCCGGATGATATCAACCCGTGTTACGGAACGGCCAAAGTTTTAATGGCTTATCGTGACGCGAATTCATTCGATACCAACGAAGCCCAATTTGGTTTAAGATGGTTGCGTGACAATCAAAACTCTGACGGAGGTTGGGGTGGCGGAAAATCACTTAAATGGGAAAGCGAACAACTTGGTTCAAGCAGCGTCGAAGAGACGGCGCTCTGCACCGAAGCCTTACTAGACCATGACGATTCAAAATCCAGAGTCATCGCCCAATCCGGAGTGGAATGGTTGATGACGGCGGCAGAGTTGAACTTGATCGACCGACCTTGGCCGATTGGATTTTACTTTGCAAAGCTTTGGTACTTTGAAAAACTTTATCCTCTTATTTTTGCCGCCTCAGCGTTAAGCCGAGCATCGCGAGAATTTGAGTCAACATAAATTAAGACGTTTACAAATCGAGTCGTGAAAGGCGTTGCCCGACACGTTCGTTTGAACAAACCGTGAGGAAGCGAATTGTCTACTACGACGAACACTGAAGCGGCCGAGTCTGACGCGAAACCGGTTCGACGATCGCGACGTCGTAAGACGGCGCATTTGAAGATGGTTCCATCTTCGAAAGAACAACGTGAATCACTGCGACAAACCTGTCGAGAGATCGCTGACACGTTGGATCGAAACTTGCCTCCTTCAAAAGATGAGCTCGAAGCGATCTCGCGGAAGATCCTGTTGGACGCGGGCGAACCCGAAGGTTATCTAGGTTGGATCATGGTGGTCCTCTCAAGTTGCTTTTGGGAAGAACAGATTCAATCGATTCCACATTCACGTCGATTGTTTCTCTTGCCTCATTGCCTCAAACACGCCGAAGGTTGTCCTGCTGATTACGATGAATTCGGATTGGCTTGTAAGACTTGTGGAGCTTGCAGCATCGCCGACTTTCGGGCGTCGGCAGAAGAGCTTGGTTACAAAGTCCTCGTTGCCGAAGGTTCGCCAATCGTCTTGAAGATTATTGTCAGCGGACACGTTGATGCGATTGTTGGCGTGGCTTGCTTGAACGTGCTTGAAAAAGCGATCGACAAAATCATGCTGGCCGGAATCCCCTGCATGGCGGTTCCGTTGCTCTCAAGTGACTGCCGAAACACGAGTGTGGATGAAGACTGGGTCGAACAAATGGTTCGCGTCCCTCACGAAGAATCAAAACAAGAAACTCGCAGCTATATTCACTTGCTGCGTGAAGCATCACGCTTGTTTGACACCGAGAATCTGGAACGATTAGTGCCTCGGATTCGCGGTGGCAAAACGCTCGCCGAATCAAACGGCCAAGGCGCCGCCGGACTTGATCCAATCGCCGCGACCGAAGCGATCGCCTACGACTTTTTATCGGCGGGCGGTAAACACTCGCGACCGTTTATCACGATGGCAGTTTACGACGCCGTAAGTGGTGGCGAGGCAACGCTTTCCAATGGTGCCGAAGTTGTTGCAGACTACTCCGATGCAATTCGGCGAACTGCCATGTCGATTGAGACGTTCCACAAGGCGTCGTTGGTTCACGATGATATCGAAGACAATGACCAGTATCGCTATGGCGCCGAAGCCCTGCATGTGAAATATGGAGTGCCGACAGGAATCAATCTTGGCGACTATCTGGTCGGGATGGGTTACCGACTCGTCAGTCGCGACCGAAAAGAATTGGGCGCAGAAACAGCCGCTGACATTTTGGATTACCTCGCCGATTCGCATCAACGACTTGCCGAAGGCCAAGGAGCCGAGTTGATGTGGCGAGACAGCCGAGATCGCGCACTTAAGCCAATCGACGCATTGAAGATTTACGCTTTGAAAACGGCACCCGCTTTTGAGGCCGCATTCTATAGCGGGTTACGACTTGCTGGACCGGCCGAAGAGTACTTGCAACCAGTCAAGTCATTCGCGCGAAACTTGGGTGTGGCGTTTCAGATTTTGAACGACCTGAAAGACTGGGAAGCCGACGAAGACAACAAGAAATCTGTCGGAGCCGATTTGCTTGGTGGTCGCCCAACGATCTTGCTTGCAATGGCACTTGAAACGCTTAAGGATGACCAGCGAGCCGAACTGTTGACGCTGATCGACGGAACGTCGACGCTTGGGGCTGAACAAAAAATCCTCCGCGCTCGGGCTTTGTATTTCGAAGCCGGTGTTTTTGAGAAAGCCTACAAGTTGGTTGACAAGCACCAACAAAAGGCCGAAGAAATCGCGGATGAGATTCAACCAGACGAACTTCGTCGTTTGATGTACTACCTCGTCGACACCGTGCTAGACCGCACTTCAGAAGTCAAACCAACGATCGACATCAAGCATCTTTCGTTCAGCGAAGTCCTTCCAATCGTTTCCAGCGAAGTCACGTCATAGGTTGTCTATGTCGGTTTATCTAAACTGACTGGTTTGAAACCGCTTGATTTAAACTGCTTGATTTAAACTGCTTGGTTCGAACCCGATAAAATCAGACCAACAAACAAAGGACACTCGAATTGAACCCTGCTGATTCCGCCGGCGTCGAACTCGATGTCTTGATTGAACTGTTTTTTGAAGACGCCGGTAAACTCGGGCGCTTTGAAGAAGTAAATGCCGACAGCGTCCCTGAACCGAGCCGTGCGTTGCTGGCTCACGATCAACACATGACCGTGACCGTCGAAAGACACCACGCCAGTCCGGTTGATGTAAAAGTCATTCAAACCCGCACCGATGGCGAACACTACTCCCGAAAAATTTTGCTTACCCGTCAGTCTGACGGAGGCGTGGTGCAATACGGCATTGTGCGATTGAACAAGGCTTACCTTTTGCCGGAAGTCCAAGCAGAAATTGAACGCCAGGAAACGCCGTTGGGCCGGATCTTAATCAACCACGACGTTTTGCGTGTCGTTAAGCTGTTGAATCTCTTCAAGATCGAGTGTGGTATTGAGTTGGCTGAAGAATTTGGATTCGATGTTGGCCAAGTCTGCTATGGCCGGACAGCATTGATTTATTGCGACGGCTCTCCCGCTATCGAACTTCTTGAAATCGTAAGCTAAGCACCCCATGAACATTCTGATCACGAACGACGATGGCTGGGGCTTCGTCGGCATCGAACGCTTGACGGCAGTTGCTAAAGAATTGGGAAACGTCTGGGTTGTTGCGCCTGAAAAACCAATGTCCGGCATTAGCCATCAGATGACGTTCGAGCGGCCAATGAGTTTTGTCGAAAAAGCACCTCAGTCGTTTTCGCTCGACGGCACGCCAGCCGATTGTGTTCGCGTTGCAATGACCCAATTGGATGTCGATTTCGATTGGGTGTTTTCCGGCATCAACAAGGGTGCCAATCTTGGATCCGACATCTACGTCTCAGGAACGGTTGCTGCCGCGCGCGAGGCGAGTTTGTTTAACGTTCGCGCAATTGCCTTCTCTCAGCACCTACGAAACTTCAAGTCGCCGTTCGACTGGGATCATTCAGAAGAAGTAACAAAGACGCTACTCCCCGAATTGCTCAAACGAAAACTCGAACAGCGAACATGGCTGAACGTAAATATTCCGGATGTTGAATTGAATGACCTCAAGTCCGACGACGGTCAGCTCAATGCAGTTGATGTTCAAAATGATCGCAATCCGCTGCCTGCCAAATACGCGAAACGAGCCAATGGTGACTTGTTGTACAACGCTGTCTACAACGATCGTGAGCGAACACCAGGATGTGACATTGATGTTTGCTTTTCAGGAAAGATCTCAATTACGACTCATACGCTGCAATAAATCGGTCAATGAAAGTAGATCAAAAGTCCAACCTGCCATCGTAGATCCAGCACATCGGCTTGTAGATTCGCCGTTCGTCACTTAGTGGGTTACTTCTGCCGGAAGTAACCTAGCCTGACGCGAAAGCAAATTTATTATTCTCGACTCAAATAGAGGCGACCCTTTTCGATTTGGTAAGTCTCGGCAAGAGTCACTCTGAATTTTGCGATTTTACTGGTGCTACTTTTTGAATGTTGGCTTGATTAAACTCTGTGGACTACTGAACATCATTAATTCGCAATCTTGTTTTGGTTCTCGCGATGAAGTTAATAATCTGGCTGCTTGTAGCGATGCTACTGATCTTTCATCAGGACTTCTGGAACTGGAATGATTCCACAACAGTTAATGGATTTCTTCCTATTGGCATGGCTTACCACATCGGTGTTTCGATTGCCGCCGCAATTGTCTGGCTGATCGCATGCACATTCGCTTGGCCAAAAGGCATTGATGAATTTGATGACGAAGTCGACACAACGAAAGGCGGTGAAGCATGAGCTTACTCGCCATGAACGACGGTCAGATACGCGTCGCGATTATCTTTGTGTATCTCGGGCTGTTGCTGTTTCTCGGATTCTTTGCTAGTCGACTTTTCCGTGGCACCAAGAAAGACTACTTGCTCGCCAGTCACTCTATCGGGCCGTTCCTGTTGTTGATGAGCATGTTTGGCACGACGATGACGGCATTTGCACTGGTTGGTTCGACGGGCGAATCCTTCAAAAAAGGGATTGGTGTCTATGGCATGCTGGCTTCAAGTAGTGGGATCATTCACTCGTTATGCTTTTTCCTGATTGGCGTCAAGATTTATCGACTTGGTCGAACTCATGGCTATTCGACTCAAATTGAATTCTTCCGCGACAGACTGGAAAGCAGTTTCGTTGGGCTACTTTTGTTTCCGATTCTTGTTGGCTTGATCATCCCGTATCTCTTGATTGGCGTAATGGCCGGTGGTGGCGTAATCAGCGTCCTGTCGGCGGGCGCGTTTCCTGGTCTTGGCATGGCCGAGAATGGCGGGATTCCTCCAAAGTATGGATCGCTCCTGATCTGCGCCGTTGTCTTGATCTACGTTTTCTTTGGCGGGATGCGAGGAACGGCTTGGGCCAACGCATTTCAAACAACCGTTTTCATGATTCTCGGCGTGGTTACTTTCTTCATGCTGGCGAACAAACTGGGGGGCGGTGATAGTCTGCTGGAAAGCCTAAGAAACGTGACTAAAAAAGTTGACGCAGCAAAACTATCCCGCAGCAACATGAGTCAAACTTTGTTTTTCACTTATATGTTTATTCCTTTGTCGGTTGCGATGTTCCCGCATCTGTTTCAACACTGGCTGACGGCAAAGAGCGCAAAAAGCTTCAAGGTTCCCGTCGTTCTCCACCCGATCTTTATCATGATTGTTTGGGCTCCCTGTGTGTTGATTGGAGTCTGGGCAACAACCCAAGATGTATCTGGCGTTCGACCCAATGACGTTCTCGCATTTCTCGTCAACAAAGAAATTGGCGCAGTGATGGGTGGGCTTTTGTCAGCAGGTATTCTGGCGGCGATCATGTCATCGCTTGACAGTCAATTCCTGTGTATCGGTTCGATCTTTACCAACGACATTGTCGGTCACTATCTCGGCAAAGATCGTTTCTCTGATAAGACTCAGGTTTGGATCGCTCGAACATTTGTCATTTTGATTGTTGCAATCACTTACTACCTGAGCCTTCAAGGTTATCGCAGCGTGTTCACAATGGCGGTTTGGTGCTTCAGTGGATTTGCGGCGCTGTTTCCATTGGTCTTTGCCGCGCTCTATTGGAAACGTTTAACCGCGGCAGGTGCGGTTTCAGGAATTCTTGCGACTGCGGGAAGCTGGATCTATCTGTTTTACAAATCAGAGTGGGGAGCCAATGGCGATTTTGTCCTGCAACCGCTTGGAGGTCGTTTCCCAATCATGCCCGTGGTTGGAATCTTCCTCTGTTCACTGCTGGCGATGGTGATCACATCGTTTTTGACGAAAAGGCCTAGCGACGAAACCCTGGCAAAGTTTTTTGACACGTAGTGATTCGCCAAAGCTTATATTTATGACCAGCCGCAGTGCGTTAGCACCCGGTTGAGTCGTGTAAAACCGGACGCTAACGCGTTGCGGCTGATTTTCAACACCCTAAACATTAGGACTGGCAAACCAGTGGGCTGACAAGCCAGTAGACTGAACCTCGTTTCAATTTGCCGTCTTGAAAGATCCACCAGACTTACCATCTCGTCGCCTACAAGCTCAATCATGTCTGCCCGCCGAAGAAATAAATCAACTCCCGCCGATCAAGAAAAACACTTTGTTGATATGGCCGAGTGGATTGCGATGGAATCCAAAGCCGAGATCGCACGGATGGAAGAGCGGCGGCGTGTGCAGGATACGGCTGACGCGGAAAAGTCCGGCGAGACGTTGCTTGACCTTGTGATCGCCGATCATGTTCATGGATTGGGGGGACACAAGCTGGTCACTTTCAAACGACGCAATGAAACGATCCGCATGCCGTGGCATCGTCTACGCGTTGGCGCCCCAGTCGTCGTTTCGCCCTTTCAATCAAGTGGGAAATCGGAAACGGGCGTCGTCAGCAAAAAGCGCAGAGACTCTTTGGAAGTCGCCTTGAATCGCTGGCCCGATGCTGAAGTTTTCCGGATTGATTTGACTGCCGACGAAGTCACTCGGCAGCGTCAACTTTCCGCGATCATGACCGCCAAAGATTCGCGCGGACGACTTGGCCACATGCGTTCGGTTTTGATGAACGCAAAGAAGCCGGGGTTCTCCGAGAAGGAGCTTGACCTTGAGTTTAGAACACGGTTGAACGATTCGCAGCAAGCAGCGGTGCGGTTCGCACTTTCGGCGGAAGACCTCGCAATCATTCACGGACCACCTGGGACTGGCAAGACAACGACGGTGGTCGAGTTAATCATCCAAGCGATCGAGCGTGGCGACAAAGTTCTTGCTTGTGCGCCCAGCAACACGGCTGTCGACAACCTGCTTGAACGGCTGATCGAAGCCCGGCAACGCGTGGTTCGAATTGGGCATCCAGCTCGAGTCGCCGAACGACTGCGTGACCATTCGCTTGATGGATTGGTCGAAAGCCATGACAACATGCCAGTCATTCGCGATATGCTGCGTGAGGCCGAAACGATTTTTCGCAAGTCTGATAAATGGACCCGGGCCAAACGGCCGCGCGGCGAACGACAAGAGATGCGACGTGAGGCGAAACGACTGCAGGCCGACGCCAAGATGCTGGAACGCCAAGCCATCAATTCGATTCTCGATCGTGCCAATGTGATCTGCGCCACCACGACTTACAACCCTGATATGCTTGGTGATCGTTGGTTTGATCTGGCGATCGTAGATGAGGCTTGTCAAAGCACCGAGCCTGGATGTTGGGTGCCGTTGTTGTGTTCGGACAAAATTGTGTTGGCTGGTGACCACCAGCAGCTTCCACCAACCGTTTTATCAAGCGAAGCCGCCCGTCAAGGATTCGCGAAAAGCCTTATGGAACGCCAGGTCGAACAGTACGGCGAGACGGTTTCGCGAATGCTGAATGTTCAATATCGGATGCATCGCGATATCATGAAGTTTTCATCCGATCAGTTTTACGACGGCGAGCTGGTAGCACACGATTCGGTTGTTGAGCATCGGTTGGATGACCTTGAAGAAGTCGCTGGTGATCCGTTCACCAAAAAGATCATTACTTTTATCGATACCGCTGGGGCAGGGTGGGACGAAGAGCTTGAGCCAAACGGTTTGAGTAAGCGGAACCCCAAAGAAGCTGAACTCGTTTTAAAAAAAGTCGGCTTGCTGATCGAGTCGGGGTTGGCACCGAAGGACATCGCGGTCATCGCTCCTTACGCCGCGCAAGTTCGACTTTTACGTGATCGTTTCGAAGGAAGCGGACTTGAGATCGATACGGTCGATGGTTTTCAAGGCCGAGAAAAGGAAGCCGTGATCATCACGCTCGTTCGCAGCAACGTAGAAAACGAAATTGGTTTCTTGTCAGATCGAAGACGAATGAATGTGGCGCTGACGCGTGCGAGACGGAAATTACTGGTAATCGGAGATAGCGCAACGCTGGGCATCGACGAGTTCTATCGCTCATTTTTCGAATACGTCGAATCACTCGGCGGCTATCAAACGGTGTGGGAAGAGGTTTGAAAACCCCGCGGCAAGATGCTCTGATCGCACGGCACAAGCGTCTTCCGATAGACGTCTACGTGAGTGCCGACCGGCACGGTGCAAAAGTCAGTTCGATAATGCGCGTCAGTTTAAGTGCTAACGAATGGTTTGAGTGATAACGGCATGAC
>CAYMFZ010000150.1:0-10208 GCA_964389585.1 uncultured Pirellulaceae bacterium
TGAGCCGTAGGCGCTAGCCTCGGGCCGGAACAACCAGCAAAATCAGCCATCCGAACTCGCTGGCACGAGACTAGCGCCAATGGCTCACAAGTTTTGAGATAGGCTCTTAGAACATAACGATGATGTTTTGTGTTAGAAGACGATGGTGTCATGCGAACAGCGCTTGCTCTAGTTTTATCCTGAAAGGATTTCAGCAATTAGCCGGTGGTTGAGCGATAGCGACACCACCGGAACATGCGACGCCAAGCCCGTCGTCGACCCCAATTGGGTCGCAGCGATCCCCCCGATTGATGACGCTTCGAGCCTTTAGCATTCGCTGGCCCAAGGCTGGTGAGATCGCTGGCGAGAATGGCCGACAACAAATTCATGGTTACCATCTAACTCAAACTATTGCTCACCAAGCCTAAACCCACTCGGAACATTTGCGTGACTTCTATCCTCGACAAGATCGTCAACTACAAGCTCGGCGAGATCGCGGCGGCCAAACAGAAACTTGCGATCGACGAACTGAAGTCGCTGGCGGAGAAAACCCCACCACCTCTCGACTTCCTTGCGGCGCTAACAACTGGCGATGAGTCGAATCGCGTCAGCCTGATTGCCGAAGTCAAAAAAGCGAGTCCTTCCAAGGGCGTGATTCGTGAAGACTTTGAGCCAGTAAAGATCGCGACCCAATACGCAGACGCTGGTGCGAATTGCATTAGCGTTTTGACAGATGAACACTTCTTTCAAGGCAAACTCGAATTCCTGCGTCAAATCCGATCTGCAGTCTCAGTTCCATTGCTGCGAAAAGATTTCATCCTCGATGAATATCAAGTCTACGAAGCCCGCGCAGCGGGAGCCGATGCAGTTTTGTTGATCGCTGAATGTTTAGAAGCAGAGCAACTCAAATCGTTGCATGAAAAGATCAACGAACTTGGGATGACGGCGTTAGTTGAACTTTATGATGCCGACAACATTCCAGCGGTTTTGGCTTGTAATCCGAAACTGGTCGGCGTTAACAACCGCGACTTAAACACTTTCGAAATTGACTTAATGCATTCGATTCGAGTGAAACAGTCCCTGCCTACAGATATTGCAATGGTCAGCGAAAGTGGAATTTTCACAAATGTCGACGTTCAATTGATGCAAGAAAATTCGGTCAATGCGATTTTGGTAGGCGAGTCGTTAATGCGATCCGACAACATTGCTGATGCTGTGGCAAAACTAATGGGACGCCATTGATTGATTCTGGAAACTTCGATCCGGTTACCGCTAATTCGCCCAATCGTTCCAAAAGTCCCCAATAATCCGCGAACCAATACGAATACAAACTGCGCCTCTGGCTGGATTAGCTATCGCAGGACAGCCCATTTTTTAGGGCAATTTGAACTTTTGACTCACCGACTTGATTGATTTCAAAAAGAAAACAGGATTGGCTTTGCTTGCCAAGTCGATCCTAAATATAAATCATAGTCGCGGGATCAAGATTCTGACCCACGCCAAGAATCGGTTTGACCTACCTCAATGCCTCGACTCCTGAATCTTTCAATTGGAATCACATGTCAGACTTAATTAGCAACGTCAAGACAATCAATAGTGCGGTCCGAACAGTACTGGTTCTTGGAGCGGTCAGCGTCGTCAGTTATGGCGGCTACTTTGGCTACAATAATTATGTGAAGCCCAGCCAGGATGCGAAGAAGGCAATGGCTGATCTAGCCGATCTCAAGCAGCAGTTTGAAAAACAGGAAGTCGAGCTGCAACGTTCGCAAGAGTTGAACGACCGACTTGAGACTTCGATGAAGCTCTTGAAAGTTGACCGCCGGATGGCGAACGTGACAGTCTTGAAGAAAAGCCGTGATGAGAATGGCGACACGTTAATGGAAGTTAGCTTTACCGAAGTTGACGAAAATGACAATCCAATTGGATCAACAAAAAACTTCACGCTGAAGGGTGAAAAATTCTTTATCGATGGCTGGGTTGCGACCTTCGAAGATGAATACATTGAACAAGCCGATGAACTCCGCGGGGCTTCAATGTTCGCTTTCAAAAGCATCTACGGCGATGCCGAGCCACCGAGAGAAGGCCAGCGACTTGACGTAGAATCCAATGGCGTTCCCGGAATTTACAAGGACGAACGTAAACGAGTTTTTGAAGACAAGATCTGGTCAGACTTTTGGAAAGTTTGCAATGATCCAGACTTGCGACACGAGCTTGGGATTCGAACAGGTGGCGGTCGCGCCAGTTACATCGAAGCCATTGAAGGCAAAACCTATCAGGTCAACATTCGTGCGACCGGGGATATGAGTTTGGACCCAATCGTTGAGCCTTGAATGTCGGTCCCTCAAACCGATCAATTGACGC
Source organism: uncultured Pirellulaceae bacterium (assembly GCA_964389585.1). GTDB lineage: Bacteria > Planctomycetota > Planctomycetia > Pirellulales > Pirellulaceae > Mariniblastus. The sequence continues at coordinate 2,341 of CAYMFZ010000150.1, forward strand.
GATCGTTTCAACGCTAGAGAACCACAACTTAGTCGGAGAGCTTTTTGGCCGCCGTTTTACAAACTCGAAGCTGGGTTACCGCCAAGGTTATCGAACCAAATCGTGTAAAACCATTCGTCAATCGGCTTGAGTTTCTCGGTTTTGAGTACAAGCTCGAATCGGACAATCGCGAAGTTCGAATCTACGTCAAAGAAGACCGTTTAGAAGAAACACTGGACTGGTTCGTTCCGCTGTCCCATCAACTCCCGCACCAACCGACTGTCAACGCTGCGACTCAGAATAAGTCACTCGCGTTGGCCCTCTTGGTTTCAATTCCGCTTGGGATGCTTGCCGGCTCGGCATTTGGAATTTGCATCGGAATGCCAGGGGAATTGATGCTGGCGACATCATCTTTCGGTGGATTGATTGGCGTTGTCATTGGTTGGGCTTACGCTTGCCGAAAGTGATTTTGATTTACGTTTCGAACGTTCAAAATAGCGTTTCATTCAAAGCCCGAGCGTTTCGTTCATGACTCAAGCGTTTTCGCGACCTTGCGTCCTGTGACACTCATGGGCGTTTCCTCTATTTCTTTGGCCGTCATCCACTTCGTTTCGCCGGCTGATTTTTTCATGCGACCTGAAACGCTTGTTGCACAAAAGCAATCGAGCGTAATTCGAAATCGTGTAACAGCATGCTTGATCGTTCTGCTTAATGACTCAAGCTCAACAGTCAAACCCATTTGCGTTTTTAACTGTTCCGCAAGTACGAACGGCGTTTTTCCTTTGGTGATCTCATCTTTTGAGATGGCATAGCGCGGGAAATCCCAAAGGCCTTCCCATCTTTCGCCCGGCCCGCATTGTCGGACGAGGAACTTTTTGCCGCGACGGACAACGACGACGGCTTCGTTAATCTCCTCGTATTTCATCTTTCGCGATGGAGCAGGAATCTCAGCTTGGAGGCCTTTGATCGCGGTCGGACAAAGATCGCGAATGGGACAAAGCAAACACTTTGGTTTCTTGGGGTGACAGATTTCACTACCAAGTTCCATAAGCGACTGATTGAAGTCGCCACACCGTTTGCGAGGAATCAAATTTTCGGAAAACTCCCAAAGTGCTTTTTGGTTGGCGGCTGTTCGAGGATCAGACTTCATCGTCATCAACCGAGCGAATAGTCGAATCGTATTCCCTTCGAGAATCGGCAGTTGTTGATCTTCAGAGATCGAAAGAATCGCTCCGGCTGTATAGCGACCGATTCCTGGAAGCGCAAGCACAGATTCGAAATCCGTCGGAAATCGACCGCCATGCTCTTCGACAACGACCTGCGCAGCCGCGTGCATTTGCCGTGCGCGCCGATAATACCCAAGCCCTTCCCACATTTTCAAAACATCGGCCTGATCGGCAGCGGCAAGTTTTTTGACGGTCGGAAATTTCTTAATAAAGCGATTGAAGTAGTCGATCACCGTCGCGACTTGGGTCTGTTGCAGCATGATTTCGCTGACCCAAATCCGGTAAGGCGTCTTCTTTTTTCGCCACGGAAGATCGCGTTGATTTTCGTCGAACCATTTTAGTAGCTTACGACGAACGGCTGATTTCCATTTTGCATCATGCATCTTGTTTACGTTACTTCAAAGTAATCAGACTCAGTTCACACTCGAGACCACTCTAATTCGCGACGATGTTCACGAGCTTATCCGGCACGACCACCTTTTTGCGAATCGTTAAGCCATCAAGCAGCTCAACGATCTTGGGCTCGGCCAAAGCTAATTTTTCAAGGTCATCTTTTGACGTTCCATGCTCTACCATGATTTTGGCTTTGATCTTCCCCATGATTTGAATTGGAATCTCGACCATCGAATCGACCGTCAACGCCTCATCGAATTCTGGCCACTTTTCATACGCCAAACTTTCGTCGTGGCCAAGCAAACGCCAAAGCTCTTCGCCCAAATGCGGAGCGAAAGGCGAAACCAACAACACGAAAGACGACATCAAGGACTTGGGACGTTGGTCTTGTTTCGTGAAAAAGTTGACGAATTCCATCATCCTCGAAATTGCCGTGTTGAAACTCAACGACTCAATATCTGCAGAGACTGCTTTGATCGTTTTGTGCAAAGTTCGAACTTGCTCGTCCGTCGGTTCGCAATCGCTGACAGCCGAATTGAGTTCAACTTTTTCAGATTTCTCATCAACGATCATTCGCCAAACACGGTCAAGAAAGTTTTTGACGCCGTTGACGCCGGACATACTCCATGGTTTTGATTGTGGAAGCGGGCCCATAAACATCTCGTACAAGCGCAACGCATCGGCGCCAAATTCCGCTACGACTACATCGGGGTTGACGACGTTTCCACGGCTCTTCGACATTTTGTAGGCGCGACTGTCGACACGAATCTTGGAGTCCGACTTTAACACGAACACCTCGCCACTTTTTTCGGCTTGCTCGGGATCAAGCTTGACCACATGAACTTCCTCGCCGGTCGACTTCAAAACCGTTTTCTTGTCTTCATTGACTTCGGTAAGTTCCGCACTGACCCACTGTTCGTTTGAATCACGAAATGCGGTGAATTCCACATCACCAAGAATCATGCCTTGATTGACAAGTTTCTTGAATGGCTCGGAAGTCGAAAGGTGACCGCGATCAAAAAGAACTTTGTGCCAGAATCGCGAGTACAACAAATGCAAAACCGCATGTTCGGCACCACCAATGTATAAATCGACTGGCATCCACTCTTTTTCCAACTCAGGATCCACAAAGGCTTCGTCGTTGGTGGGATCGATAAACCGTAGGTAGTACCAGCACGAGCCAGCCCATTGAGGCATCGTGTTCGTTTCCCGTTTATACTTTTTGCCATCGATGACAGGGTACAGCCAATCGTCATCAGCTTTTTCAAGCGGCGGCTCGGGGCGACCATGTGGTTTGAAATCTTCTACCTCGGGAAGATTGACTGGCAAATCGGAAGCTGGAACTGGCCGCATCAAACCGGTTCGATTGCCGGCTTCATCGAGTTCATGCAAGATTGGAAACGGCTCGCCCCAAAATCGTTGGCGACTGAAAAGCCAATCACGCAATTTGTAGTTCACCGCCGCACGGCCAGTTGATTCAGCATCAAGCTGTGAAATGATCTTGGATTTGAATTCTTCCGTTGCAAGTCCATCAAACTCACCTGAGTTAATCGCAACCCCGTGTCCCGCGAAACAGGCATCGCCGGCAAGGGCTTTCGCTTGGTCGATGTCATCTTTCTTGGGTGGTTCAACGACGGGAACGATTTCAAGATCGTACGTTTTTGCAAATTCGAAATCGCGCACATCATGCGCGGGCACCGCCATGATCGCGCCCGTTCCGTAACTCGCCAACACATAATCGGCAATCCAAATCGGAACGGGTTTTCCATTGACCGGATTAATCGCAAACGAACCAGTGAAGACGCCGGTTTTCTTTGTTCGGTCATCCTGACGATCGCGGTCGCTCTTCATTTCCGCGTCGTTGCAATACTTCTTGACGGCTGCGGCTTGAGCTTCAGTTGTCAAACGCTCGACGGCATTGTGTTCGGGCGCGATCACCATGTAAGTCGCGCCAAACAATGTGTCGGGCCGAGTGGTGTAAACGCGCAGGACGTTTTCGTCCTGATTGCGAGGGAATCCGCCACTTGATCGTTCTGACTTCCACTCATCAAGCGAGCCAGAACCAATGTAAAAATCGACTTCGGCGCCAGTGCTACGACCAATCCAATCACGCTGAAGTTTTTTGATGCCCTCGGGCCAATCAACGCTTTCAAGATCGTTTTCCAAGCGGTCTGCGTACGACGTAATTCGCAACATCCATTGTCGAAGCGGCATGCGCTGGACGGGATGGCCGCCGACTTCCGAAAGTCCATCAACAACTTCTTCGTTGGCCAATACGGTTCCAAGGGCCGGGCACCAATTGACTGGCGCGTGTGATTCATAAGCCAACCGAAACTCATCCTGATAGCGGCGAATCGCTTCTTCACCGGCAGCTTGAACGTCATTCGGAATCGGCAACTCACTGATCGGTCGACCTTTTTGTTGCTCGGAGTCGAACCATGTATCGAACAAGACAAGAAAGATCCACTGCGTCCATTTGAAATACGCGACGTCGGTCGTTGAGATTCGTCGATCCCAGTCGTAACTGAAACCAAGGTTCTTTAATTGCTTCACAAATGTGTTGATGTTCTTTTCAGTGAACTCACGCGGCGAAGCGTTGTTCTTGATCGCATGCTCTTCGGCTGGCAACCCGAACGCGTCGAATCCCATTGGGTGCAAAACAGTCTTGCCAGCCATGCGGGCCTGACGTGAGACAATGTCGGTCGCTGTGTAGCCTTCGGGGTGTCCAACGTGAAGCCCGTCGCCGCTGGGGTAAGGGAACATGTCGAGTGCGTAAAGTTTCTCGCCTGTGACGTTGACGGGAGTCTTAAAAGTCTTGTTCTCATCCCAAAATCGTTGCCAACGCGGCTCGATCTCGGCGGGATTGTACTTAGGCACGGTGGTTCCTTTGACGTTGCGTGAATCGACATTGAAATTCGATTCGCCGGTTCAGACGGTGCTGATTTTTCAAACAGAATATCTTAACCAATCGGACTTAATAAAGCAGGACCAGCAACCTGCGATGAGGTTCAGCCGTTTCTGTTGGCGGCTCATTTCAGTGGGCGATTCGCAACTTTATTGGTAGGCGTTCAAACTCGCTTTTGGTAGAATATTGATCGAAGAAGTGACACATTGAGGTGGCGGATGAAGGCTTAACGATTGGCCAATGACCGACCAACCTACTTGAACCAAGACGGGAAATAGCGTGATTCGACGACATCCAAAGATTCGATTGATTGAGGCAGAGCGTGAAATGATGCGGGCTGCCTGTCGGTTTAACGCAGAAGTTCTCGATGTCGTTCGTCCTCATGTGAAAGCTGGGGTGACGACTGGCAAACTTGACGCGATCATACACGAGTACACTTTGGATCACGGACACATTCCGGCGTGCCTCGGTTATCCAGGTGAGAAAAACGATTACCCAAAAAGCTGCTGCATCAGCGTCAACGACGTTATCTGCCACGGCATTCCTGGTGACTACGAACTCCAACCTGGTGACATCGCAAACGTTGACTTAACGTCGATCGTGGATGGATGGCATGGCGACCAGTCAGAAACTTTCTTGATTGGTGACGCAAGCGAAATCAGCGACGAAGCAAGACGTGTCACTCAATGTGCTTTCGATTGCTTGTATCTTGGAATCAACGCGACGAGCCCGGGCTGTCCTGTGTCGGTCATCGGTGAGGCAATCGTCGCCCACGTGAAGGAATTCTACAAGGGATTTGGAGTCGTGGACAAGTATGTGGGACATGGCATCGGAACTCAGTTTCACCAACGTCCAAACATTCCGCACGTGCCGAGCCCTCAATCAAGACGAGAACGACTGCATCCGGGCATGTGCTTTACGATCGAGCCAATGATTAATGGTGGCACACACCACTCCGTTTGTGACCCAACCGATGGCTGGACGGTTCGAACGAAAGATGGTCGGCTGTCGGCGCAATTTGAACACACCATTTTGATGACCGAGGACGGCCCGGAGATTTTGACAGGCACGAAAGATGGCCCCAAACCTGATCACAAGTTTTAGGCTACGTTTTCAAATCACATTCTCTTTGTCTTTCGCGAATCGGTTTTTCGGAATTGATTCCGATTGAAACTCATCCCAATCGGTTGTCAATTGCTAGTGGTTTGTTAGTCCTAAAGTTTTGGGTGTTGAAAATCAGCCGCCACGCGTTAGCGTCCGGTTTTACGCGAATGAACCGGGTGCTAACGCACTGCGGCTGACCTAAATATTGGCTGTAACAAAGCGCTAGTCGATTGTTGTTCTACCGTGCGAGCCCCAAATTTCAGGGTTCGTGACTTAACTCGTTAGCTAAACTAAAGTCCGGGCACCGAGTTCGATTCAAGAATCTGCTATCACTAGTTGAACTTGAGCGAAAAACGCTTTTTGGCTACAAAAATCTCGCAGAATTGCGCAAATTGTCAATTTTGCTTTTCAAAAAGTGCGAATGGAATCAAGGACGATTCTTTCATGGGTATTACAAAATCAATTTTGGCTGCGCGCGGTTCAGTCGCAACTGCACTGACAGTTCATTCGAACACGCGTCTGGTATTTCGAGTTCTTAGCGTGGTGATGCTGAGCTTGATCGCGTTTCAAAGTCAATCATTCGCTCAGTCGAATACAGTTCGATTTCCCTACCAAGCATTTGTACTTCACGACGCTGCTGAGGTGCATAGCGGCCCGGGAGCTGTTCACTACACAACTCAAATCCTTTCGCAAGGTTCGGCAGTTGAAGTTTACCGCCACGACCCTGGAGGCTGGTGTCAGATCAGGCCGGTTGAAGGAAGCTTTAGCCTCGTCCCTGAATCCACATTGGAGATCATTGGAGATGGCGTCGGTCGAGTTAAGGCAAACAACACAAAAGCGTGGGTCGGCACGACGGCTGGACCCGTTTCAAAACCGCTTTGGCAAGTCAAACTTCAAGCAGACGAGCGAGTCGAGGTTTTAGGCGAAGTCAATTGGCCCCACCCCGAAGGCCACTCAACGCTTTGGTTTCAAATCGCGCCTCCTTCGGGCGAGTTTCGCTGGATTCGCATGTCAGATATTCAGTTGCCTGCCGGCGCGAGTCCAACAGCACGAAATGTAACCTCGCGAAATTCAGTGGAACGAAACGATCAGTTAACTACGCGACCAAACGATGTTCCCAAACCTGTGCAACTGCCCGCAACGCAAGCCCCAAAACTGGATCGACAGATTTCGACGGCGGCCGAGGTCTTTGAATCATCAAACCAAATTCAACAAGCAGGCTTGCAAACGACTTATTATGACGACTCAAATCTAAATATTCGCCAATCGACGCCGAGTAACAACGGCTGGCGACAATCGACACGCGCGATTTCGAAGCCACCCGTCGCGTACAATGAAGACCAGTCATCGTTCGAAGACGAGTTTAGTCAACGATCTCTCCAAGCCACTTTGAACGATCGAAAAAGTGATCAATACGAACCTTCAAATCAGCGTCAAAGTTTTGATCGATTTGCCAGTGCGGATGTTTCAGCGCCCAATCTTGCAAGAGAATTTGACTCGATGCGTCGCACAAACCCGTTGAATCAATTCGATTCAGCGCTTGGCAATTCGAATCCTAACCCCCAACTTCGGACAAGCAGTTACCAATCCATTGACGATCTGGAGATTCGGCTTTCGACAGAAATGGTCAAAGACCCTGCCGATTGGCGAATGGACGAATTAGATTTTGCGGCCAAGGCATTTCTCCAGTCAGCTTCAAATCCAAATGATCGTCTTCGGGCTGAAAAGTTTCTAAGGAAAATTGCAAGTTGCAAACAGATTCAATCCGGGTACTCAGGATCGGGCGCAGCGGCTTCACGCTCTTTTCCAAACAATCAAGCAATCGGAACTGGCGTCAACGGCGACGTACAACTCGGTGCAACCTACGATGCTCATGGCTGGCTGACAGAACTTGTACGCAACGGTGGCAGCAGCCAATCAAGCTATGCACTTCAAGACGCCAACGGCAAAATCACTCATCATATTTCGCCGGCACCGGGAATGAATCTTCATCGCTATTTGAAAAAGCGAGTCGGAATCATTGGACAGCGTGGTTATCACAGTCAGCTCAAGCTTGACCACGTGACGGCACATCGAATCATTGAGCTAAATGCCTCGGACAGTCTCATTCGTTAAAAGAACGAGAGATTAAATTTGATGGCGAACTCGAATGACAGTTCACGTTATAACCGCGGAGCGTTCAACGACTATCGATAGTCGTTGATTTTTCCGAAATCAAAACGGAAGGAAACAAGAGCGAACCGAATTTTTCTAAACGCTCC
>CAYMFZ010000151.1:0-5537 GCA_964389585.1 uncultured Pirellulaceae bacterium
TTCTTGCTCCAAAGCGTTTTGCCAGTTTCGGCTTCGAGGCAATAAACGTGTGAGCCATTGACGACGGCGACCAGATCGTTGCTTGAGCTGACTCCGATGCTTGGGAAACGTGAGTCTCCAACTTCGGCAGACCATTTGACTTCGCCTGTGTCGCCATCAATCGCTTTGACGACGGCGTTGCTGGTTAATGTGTAGATCGTCGTTTGAGGAAGCGTGTAACGATCGACTTTGACTTCAACGTCTGTGATGTTGTCGTTTGCCAATTCTGCTTTTAAGACATCAACGCGAACGGCAGCAAATGCTTCGGCTCCATCGATTCCGTACGGACGACCAAATGGGCTGAGCGTGTTTTGGGAGAACTTCTCCTGATACTTGCCAGCGTTAACGGTGAAGAACGTCGTCGACTTGTTCTCATTAATGTTGATGTGCCAGTCAGCCAACTTGTGCGTTGCTCCGACTCCCGAATGCGTAAACCATTCGACCGTCAATCCAGCTCGATGAATCACCGCGTTGGACGTGATGCCGTCATTTTCGACGGCCGGTGCCAAGACGCCAACGAACGCGATCGCAAGGCCGATGCTGCCAGCGACCAATGCTCTTGAAGTGTGTTTCAAACGTTCGGAAAATCTCATTCTCTTGACTCCGGTCATCGTGGGAGGGTCCTTGGATTGCCTCAACCTTGAAATTTGTATCTTGCAGTCTCAAACAGGCGACGAAATCGAGGAAGGCATGAAAGCCGCCAGCTATTGGGACGTACTTCTATTCTATCAGGCGCATCGCCTGTTTGGCGTGAATTTTCGTTGGTGTTTTTGGCTTCGATGCCAATCATTTGCTCAAAACAGTATCGTTGAACGAAGTGATTCATCCAGACAAAATAACCCGGATTATCCGATTGCCCGTAAAACCACCTAGAAGAGCCCATTTTGTGGTCTGAGCAAATGACTTGTAGCGATCACATGGGCTGCGTTTTACGGTGTTCGAACAGAACAAGAATTGTTTTGCCTTGGCCCTAGACCGTTTTGATTGCGATTTTTAGGATGACTGGCTGGCTCTTAAACCCATGAGATGGGTGGGAGCCAAGCATCCTCTTCGACGTACGGAAAATTGCATGGGTTCGCCAACTTCGGAAAATCAGATCGACACCATTCTCGATCAGATTCTTGGTTACCTGAATTTTTCGTCCGGCAATCCCGATACGAAATTTCTGACCAATCTCAACTTGCTCTTCGGTCACTTGGCCGACCAGCCAGAAAATGCCGAGCGTTCAGAGGCCGATTCAAAAGCAAAAAAGCCGAGTTCGCTGGCGGCTTCCATGGATCATTTGCTGGCTCAGCAAGTTGGAAAGCTGCTGAAAGATCGGCTGGCCGTTTTGGTGAAAGACAATCCGACGTTCAGGGACGCTTCTCAAGCCGAGGCTGTGATTCACCTGACTTTTTCTAAGCTGTTGTCGGCTTACAGAAAGCACCATCGGGATTTGCTGTTTCATCAATCTGACCAGTTTTTGTTCAACGCTTTTTTCGTCGGACGTGCAGTCGAAGCTGTCTTACACCGAGAAGTTTCCTGGGATCAAGAAGATGAAATTGTTCATTCAGCCGTCGAACGACTAAACGATTTTATCGGACATCGTCCCGTGGCGACGCTTGAGTCCCAAAAAATTGAGCCGTATCAACACGAATGGATTCGACCAGTTCCAATTTACATTCCTGAGGCCGGAGTGGCGGTTGGGAAATATCAAGCCATCACGGCAAAAGCGATTGAGATTCTCAAGCAAACCGATCCACACTTGTTGAGAGCAGCCCACTTCGATCCTGAAAAACTAAACGAGTTGGCGATTGATCCCCGAGCGTTCGATTTTGACCATCCGATCAATCAACGTCCCAATCATCATTTCGGTCAATGGGATGAACATGCGATTGATGGCCACGGCTATTTCCGTAGGTTCATCGTCCACCAGGTCACGTTGGATGCGTTGCTTGAGCGAGTTGAGGCTGTTTCGACGGAGGCTTCAACGGCAGTCTCAAACGAGAACGATCAAGCAGTCGAAGCGGTCTCTCAAGAAGAAGCTTTGCATGAAGCCAGCGCCGTTTTGGCTGGAACGATGTTGATGGCTTCAGGAATTTCTGGAAGCGGTCCTGGAACATACGATTCGAACACAACACTCGCGACGTTGTTGCCGGTGATCGCCTCCTACCGCGATCAGTTTTACGCCGACTTGTTAGTGCGACTTCCTTCCAATCATCGTGGGCGGCTTGAAGGTGAAGCACTTATCAAGCACCAACCGTTTGGCGGTGTTCGACAAGACCTTAACGCGAGATTGGCTCAGCGGCGCGCATCGCAGTTAGTCAATTGTCGATTGGCAGCAATTTTTGCGAGGATGGGTTATCCGCTTGCCGCAGAAGAGCAATCAAAAGTTGTCCCGGTCGCGGCGGCGAGAATCATTTGCCAGATCGATTGTCTTTTGAGCGCGGCCAACGAGTCGACCAGCCGCGGCGAATTGGATGAGGCTTTCGAATCGATCCCAGGAATCATGTCTCGATTGAAACGAGGAATTCACTGCGGAGCGATCGTCGATCCGTGGAACATCCTGGGCTTTGACGCCAATTACAGCTTATTCCCGGCCGTCGAAAACTCGGTTCGCGATCACCGTGTGTTTGAGCTTGTTGAAGTGATGGAGCGGATCTTTGCACTGTGCTCTCGGCTATGGAGCGAAGCGGCGGCCAGCAGCAAAGAAGACATGTGCGCGGCCATCAGGAAGCAGTTTTTGTCGATTGTGAATTGGTGGAGACAGTTCGCTGCTCACGAAGTCATGGCGGTCGACGCGGTTGATGCGGATGAAATTTTCCAGGCTGCTGAACTCGTGGCTGAAGCGTTGGCTTTGTGGCAGCAAGGTGGCGCGGCGGCTGGCGACATCGGATTTTGGGCCGAACACGCGGAGCTGTTTGATTCACCCAAAGCGTACGCGCTGGTTATCGACGCGCTAATGCAACGACTCGATTACGACACGTCCACGGCTTTGTTAGTTCATTGGATGAGTCAGGCTGAGTTCATTCCTCTCCAAGAAGGTGACGCGTCGCTTCACAATCTTGTTTATAGGTGGATCGCCGAACAAAAAGGCTTGCTTCGCACATCGGATCAAAGCGACGAACAAAGCGAGATTCCACCTGAAAAAATTTGGAACCGAATTCGCAAATTTTACGACTTCATCGAAGCCAACGCCGACAACTATTGGAACGTTCCAAAGTTCGATATCAACCGAAAGCCGGGCGAAAGCGCGGTTGAGAATCTGTTTTCCGAACTCGATGATGAAGAAGACGACGAGTTCAGCAAACTAGATGATGCCGGGCTCGGTGGCGATGATTCAAAAGATCTTTATGACGCCGCATACGACGAGGTCACTTTCCAGGATTCGACTGATGATGGGCATGAGGGTGAGGTCTTCGACGGCAGCCTGATGTCAGACGATGCTTTGGAGGCGGAAGTCGATCGAGTCTTGGATCGGCTGGAATTCCTCAGCACTATCGCCGAGTATTGGAGTGTTGCGGCGACGATTCCGCTGCCAGTCATCCGGTCTGACGAACTCGATGACGCAATGCGTGGACGGCTGACCAAACGTCGCGACATCATTGGTGGTTGGGTCGACCAAGCCAATCGAAATCGTGGCAAGCTGATTGAACTGCTGGAGTCGGTCAACAAATATTCGATTCCAACAACGGGACCTGATCACGACGCGATGCTGCTTTATGACCAACATCGACTCTACAAAGATCAGTTGCTCGAGCAAGCAATCAACACTTGCATCGAAACTGAAAACGCGATTCGAATGCTCGTCGCCGTGATCCAAGCCGTTGATCATCTGGTCGATGGCGTTCCATTGTCCGAAGAAAGCAACGCGGTGCAGAAGGCGACGGACTCTGCAGAACCAGCGGCGGCAAACGAACCTTCCAAAGTCGTTACCTACGTCAATGGAGGTGCTCCCGTCGTCAACGTCTATTCGGCATTGTTGCTGCAAGAGCCCAAGCTCGTCGTCGACAACTTTCCCGCGTTGACTCAGCACCTTCAAAACGAATCGTTGTTGTATGTTCCGCTGGCCAAAGGTGGCGATCCCGCGGCGATCGTTCGTGCTCGCGTCGTGCAAACCGCCGTATTGGATTTACTTCGACGGATGCCAACCCTGGGTTTGATGCGTGAAACCTATGAGCTGACCCGAACGACTTTGGCGATGGAGCGTGACAATCCAATCGGACGAGGCGCGGTAACGGAGTTCGATGAGATTTTTGAGGTCGCTTACTCGTCAATGGTTCACGTCTTGGTTCAATCGACTTCTCAGTTAAAGCAACAACGGGAAACCGAGGGGCTTGAAAAGAAAGAGATTACCGAAGAAGCCCAAACGGTTTTGTTTGACTGCATTGAGATGTTGACCGAAACCATGTTGTCACTTTGGCTCGACCATAGTCGAACGCTTCGCTTGAGCGTCTTAGAGAAAGTCCACGACAAACAATCTTGGGAGCGCATTGTCGAGTTCATCGAAAACTACGGGAGTGGTTTGTTCACTCAGCAGTTTTTGCACTTGGGAAACATTCGAGCCATCCTCCACCAAGGCGTCGATCGCTGGCTGACCCAAGTCATGCAATCGCCACCGGACTTACGTCTGTTTGATGAATTGGGTGCCGTATTGCCCAAGCAAAAAGCAGTTCGGTATTTGACATTGGTACTTGAGAGTGTGATTGAAAATTACAACGAGTATCGTGACTACAACACAACGACGACTCAATCGGACAGCGGCGAGTCGTTATACATGTTCTTGGATTTTCTCAGGCTACGAAGTCGTTATGATCGTGTCTGTTGGAATCTTAAGCCTGTGATCTGGGCACATCGAATCTTGGTCAATGATCAGGAGAATGGAGTTGCTCGAATGTGGCGGCGGTCGCTGACGGAACGCGTTGGTCCCGAAGCCGATAAGTATCAAGGCATGTTGAAAAAGCTTCGTAACACGTATTCGATTCGAATGGAGTCAGTGGCGCGAAGATTGAAGGGACGGTTTGGTCACCAGATGCAGATCGACCGATTGAAAGCATTGGTTGCCCCCGCGATGGAAGATCCCAATCAACGCAAGTCGGCACGTGTTTTCGAATTGCTCCAACACGAGTCGCAAGCGTTTTCGCGCTCAACTCAGGGAGTTGGTGTGGACCTACCCGCTTGGTTGGCGGCACTTGAACAAGAAGTTCAATACAATTTGGTCCCGAAACAAATGCGTGATTCGGTTCAAGGTTCCACAATCGAACCGCCTACTCCATTGATCGCGATTCTTCGTGAACAACTGGAGCAACTAACGCAGACCGATTCGTAGTTTCGCGAATTCGTAGGCTAGCCGATTCGCAGGTTAGACAACTACCCTAACGTCGCCACGGCGTTGCGGATTGAGGGAGCTTTCTCGCATCGAGCTGAAGACTCCTTGGAGGTTGTTGCTCAAGCTGGAATTTCGGCGCGACTTGTTTCCTGCTTCGATGCTCGCGCCAGTCGGCGTACTCAAGATAACC
>CAYMFZ010000151.1:5547-10202 GCA_964389585.1 uncultured Pirellulaceae bacterium
GATCCAGGTTGGTGTCTATTTGGCGATGAAGAGAACCAATCAATCGGTTCGAGTAAGGTTGCCCAGGTGCTGACGTCGCATTAAGCAAACTTTCTTGGATTTGTTTTGGCGTGTCTTGGCTGGAGTAAGGTCGTCTGTAATAAGAGAACGACTCAGTTTCGTACGGAAGTCTTGGGCTCATGTCGCCCTGAGGAACTTCACGACGCCAAATGTTCGGTGTACGTCGCAGTCGACGGCAAACCTCACACGTCGCGCCTCCACATTGGCAATCAGTCGACACAGCCAAAAGTGAAGGTGACGGCTGGCTAGAATTGTCAGCCTGCAACAAGAACTGCTCTTCGTGGAATGCAGCCTGCGAGTGATCAGTTTCGTGTTGTTGATAAATCGGCGTTCGTAAGCTTTGAATCGAATCGTCAGAAAAATTTTCAACGTAGGCGTCGTATGCCTGAACGTGACGAGTTGGAACATCCATTTCTGTTGAACCGAGCTCGATTCGGTTCACATTTCGCGAATGCCGCAATTCCATTGCATCCTGCTCTCGAATTTTCTCAACGACTTCGGATGGAAGGAATCGAGTATCTGGCGAATAGACTTGCCCAATCGAAACTGAGTTCTTTGCGCAGCAAACAGCGAAACAGACGAAGAAAGTGAGAACGTTAAGTGTCGACGATTGCGACATTCGAAGTCTGCCAGCAGGAAGCCAGCTTTAAACCGAGGATTAGGAAGTACATCTAATTTCGGTCCCCAGTGTCTGCCACAACACACAAGTTGGCAAAATGTAGCCGTTATAACGGCAAAACCAGCCGTTTGTGGGGAGCTTTTGATGATTGCGTAGCTTTGGAAACGGCTTGCTTGGGGGGTACAGCTAGCAGAATCAAGCTTTGACAAGCTCTTTGCTATGGCGGCATGCCGCATTTTTGAGAATGATCCGCGGCTCCCCGCGAAATTTATAGCGAAGCCCACACAGCATTTGTCAATGTGTAATCCGGTCCAACCCGAACACCAACAACGAATTCAGATTCGTGGGATCAGGCTGCGCTTCTACTTTCAGGTTTTTACACTTCTCGTTTTCACGTTGGCGATTCCATTGATCGCGACTCCCCAGTTGCCTGGGCAGATACTTTCGAAATCGCGTCCGACTCAATCTCCTGCGACTTACTCTTCGTCAAAAGAACGAGCTTTGATTCGCGAGATTCTCGAGCCAGAATTGTTGCTAAGTCTTGAGCCCGGCCAATCTAAGATCATTCGCACGAATTACCCGGTCATACGAACTGCGATCAGCCACGAAAACGTCGTCGACGTTCAACCATTTGATACGCAAGAGATTGAGATAGTTGGCCAAGACGTTGGCGAAACAACTTTGACGTTTTGGTTTGAAGTTCCCAGTGGTGCCGTTCACGTTTTGCGATACCACGTAAAAGTTGACAACGCGAAGAAAAAGCAAGTCAAACGTGAGGCTCGCTTTCAAGAGCTTCAATCAAGAATCAATGAACTGTTTCCCAACAGTCAAGTCTTTCTGTTCCCGATCGAAGACAAAGTCATTGTTCGAGGTCAAGCGCGCGATGCCAAGGAAGCCTTCGACATCATGCAAATGCTGGGGCAAACAGGAGGTGATTTTATGCGTGGTCGATCTGGCCGCGGGCAATACGATCGCCTTCGTACTAATGGACTAAACAGCGGCGGTGCAAGTTCTGATCTTTTCGGTGCCTCAAGCGGCGGGCGCGGTGGACAAGACGATGAAGACTTGGATCTTCCACGTACCAACTTTATCAACATGTTGCACGTTCCAGGTGAGCAGCAAGTGATGTTGAAAGTTCGGATTGCTGAATTGGTTCGTAATTCGAGTCGTTCAACTGGCGTTGATTTATCTGCTGTGTTTGGATCGGTGCAATTGAGCCATCTGATTTCTGGTGACGGCAATCTGACGGCGATTTTGAACGATGGCGATGTAAGCTTTTTGTTGAAAGCCATCGCGTCTCATGGCTACGGAAAAATCCTAGCCGAGCCCACTTTGGTTACGATCAGCGGAAAACCGGCGCGTTTTCTCGCGGGTGGCGAGTTTGCAGTTCCAACCACGGTTGGAATTGGCGGTGTGGGCGCTGCATCGACTGAGTTTCGTGGATTTGGAACCGAGCTTTCGTTTACCCCAACCGTCACGGACAAAGACCTCGTTCGGCTTGAGGTCTCGCCTTCTTTCAGCACGATCAATCCAGACGCGACGGTTGGCGGAATTCCTGGTCTGAATCGTCGAAGCGTCGACACAACGGTCGACCTACGCGAAGGGCAGTGGCTTGCGATCGCTGGCCTAATTCAAGACGAACAAGGCGGACAACGAACGCGAGTTCCATTCGCAGGCGACATGCCATTCCTTGGTGGGCTATTTGGAAATCAAGATACCTCGCGTTACGAAACCGAACTGATCGTGCTCGTCAGTCCAGAATTGGTTCATCCGTTGGAAGCCAACCAATTGCCATTGCTCTTGCCTGGAATGGAAGTCACCGAAGCGACGGATGACGACTTCTTCCTGCGGCATCAAACCGAAGGCTATCGCGGATTCGACTATCGCAGCACGGTTTGGCCAGAACAAACGGCGCAAATCAAAGGTGAAAAGCGGGAGCATTTCGTAAATCGGCTTTCACCTGGTGCTCATCGAAGAATGAAAACGCAACAGGCTTTTATCTGCGGACCCTCTGGTTTATCTGAGTAACAAATAGACGCTTTTTTAATTAGACGCTGGCCTCAACGCCATGAAACAGACTATGACATCACGAACCTCAACGACACGGCGCGCCGATGTTGCAATGGTTCTCGTCGTTGCAGCGTTTCTCGTTGGCGTTACTCTGGTCGGCTGCCGAGTTCACGCGCCGGCGGGAGAAATTGTGGAACCTGTCGTACTGGGCACAACGGTTGATCAAATCAATTTGCAACAACAATTGAATGCCGATCATGCCAAGCTAATTGTCTACGCTCATGAGTTTGAGATTAACGCCCCGAGCCGACCCGATGGAACTCATCCAATCAGCCAATCTCAGATTCGTGGGATAAAATTGACGCCTGCGGGTCAGGATCATGTCATGCAAATTGTCAGAAAACTCCAAGCTGATTATCTGAGTGGATCAACACAAGTCGACGGACAAACATACTTAAAGAACCCACGTCATCTTGTAACCGTTGAACGAAGCGAAACAAGCAAACTTTGGCGAACAAAATACCATTACCCCGTTCACTTGAATGCAGAGCTGGATGAACTTCGTCGTCAATTGATTGCTAACGTGCTGCAAGCCAATGGGGTTTTCAATGCAAACGAGTTGGTTGTGATCGCTCCCGCATTTCCAACCGGGATCAACGGAAGCGAAGCAGGAACGGCCTATTCAAACGCGTATGGCGTTTCGAGTCGCTCAGGCGGCTCACTCAATTCTTCCGGCAGATTTTAGGAACACCAAACTAGTGAAAACCACGCTTTCCAATCTATTGATACTCAGCCTGTTGGGCTTGGTGTCCGGATGCGCGCGGTTTCCAGTCACTACCGAAAGTGCGTTTGAGCAGCTTCGGAACAATGTAAAGTCGGCGGAGACTGTTGATCTTGAGTTCGGCATCGCCAGACTAACCGAACGCAACGGAAGCCCTGCCGAGGCCAAAGCTGCCTACATGAGCATCCTCAACGATCATCCTGAACATTCTGGTGCGCTTCATCGTTTGGGTGTGATGATGGTGAAAGACGATCAAACGGCCCAAGCGGTGGACTACCTTGAACAGGCGATCGCGCATTCAACCAACGATGGAACAAGCCACGAATTGAGAGGCGACTTGGGCTACGTCTACTATTTGATGGGCGATTTGGATCAAGCTGAGACCAATCTGTTTTCTGCTCACCGACAAAAACCTGACGACAAACGGGTTACAAATAACTTGGCAATCGTCGTCGGCCTTAAAGGGGATTTAAGCCGATCGCTAGAGCTCTTTCGTTCGTGCACCACCGAAGCCGAGGCTCTAGCTAGTTTTGCTTTTGTCCAAACTCGCGTTGGTGATCTCGAAGGTGCAAAAGCTAGTTACCACCGCGCCCTTGAATCAGATTCGGATTTGAAAGTAGCTGCCAACGGGCTTATTGAGCTTCATCAGAAAACAGCCAAGACATCCAAAGCAAGCAAGCGAACCGCAAACTCAAGAAACAGAGCGAGAGACGAAGCAAAACAATCTATGTCCTTTCGTGAAGAATTCAGCCGTTCCAAACCGTTGGTTATTGAAACAGAATCGTATTCGAACTCGCTGCGTAAGCGAAACAAGATTGAGCCACGACCAACTGCCGAAGTGACTCGCAAGCTCGAAGCACTGGCTCCGATTAGAAAAACTAAAGCACAACCGACTTCGGAGTTAATTGGTTCAGGCATCAAGCAGGTCATCGCAACCAATCGAACCGTCCCTTCAAATTTCGACCACAAAGCATTGCGGTCAGACAAAAATTCCAGTTCGGTGAATCCGGAATAGAACCTGATCAGCTCGCATCATGTTGATGGTTGCTCAAGTAGCGAAACTTAAACTTCGAATTCGCAATGAGCCGCAACTCAATTCCGTTGGCTTGGGCTTCCAAAGCCCTCAGGAACGAAGATGTCATCGACCGTCTTCGCATCTGATGCTTCAATCATCGTGCTGATGTG
>CAYMFZ010000152.1:0-10189 GCA_964389585.1 uncultured Pirellulaceae bacterium
CATTCCGGCTCCCGTGATTGCGCCCAATTTCAAGAGTTGTCTGCGTTTCATGGTTACTCTTCCTATTTTTGTTCAATTGGGATCACTTACTCTTACTCTTAAAACACCCCTCGCTTCGCATCGGGGGTTGGCGCTATTTCACGGAGTGAAATGCCACAATCTGACGCCAATCAACAACACAATTTGCAATCGTCAATCAACGCTGAAGTTTTACGCGGCCAAGCAAATCAAGCAGTACAACTCATAATAACGACTTTCATATGTGAAAGTCATCCAAAGTTCCCCCAAAGTCCTCCCCCAAAGCTCCTATTGGTACTTGCTTTCGTAGACTGCGAAAAATCAATTACAATTCTGAGCATGAGAAAAACACAACTAAAAATGAACGTAGCGATTTCGCTGTTGATCACGTTGGCAATGACCGCAGTCACGTCTTCAACTTCCGCCCAAGTCATCCCTGAGTACGATTTAGCAGGCGCGCGAAAACCAAAACCCGATCTTAGCTTCAAAAAAGAAGATCAATACAAACGCGTCCACCAATCGTCGCTTCGTTTTATTTTGCGCGGTGAACTCGACAAAACAGAAACGTTTCTCAATGGGTTTTTGGCTGACCACCCTGACGACGAAGAGACGCTCTACATGCTGGGGATTTTGAATGGTCAGCGAGGAGAAATTGAAAAAGCTGAAACGTTTATGCAAAAAGCAATTCTGGCAGGCCTTCCTGATGATCGACTGATCGCTGGACCGCGGCTCATGCTGGAACCACTTGCTAAAACAAAATTGATGACGGATCTTCGCAAGAAGTACGAGCGGCAGATCGTTCATGGTCCACTCGTTGGAAACGTCACAGGTGCTTCGGCGTCTTTTTGGGTGCGGACGTCTAGTGAATCCAATGTCGAAGTCGTCGTCGCTAATCCAAACACAAACAAAATCATCAAAAGTAAAACGTTCCGCTCGACGGCAGATGAAGACTTCACTACTGTTGCCAAAG
The DNA here is from genome assembly GCA_964389585.1 of uncultured Pirellulaceae bacterium. GTDB lineage: Bacteria > Planctomycetota > Planctomycetia > Pirellulales > Pirellulaceae > Mariniblastus. The sequence goes on from CAYMFZ010000152.1 coordinate 989, forward strand.
TTGATTCGCTTGAACCTGACACCGAGTACGAATACGTCATTTGGATCGACGGCCACCCAAGCCCTCGCGATGGCACGCAGACTTTTCGAACACTTAGCCCAAAAGGAAAGCCGTCAAAGTTCACGATCGCGTTCGGTGGCGGCGCAGGCTACGTGCCCGAGAATGAAAGAATGTGGAATACGATTGGAAGCTTCGATCCTCACGCGATTCTGCTTCTCGGTGACAACGTTTACATCGACGACCCCGAATCTGTGGTGATGCAACAGTACACCTACCACCGTCGTCAGTCTCGACCCGAATGGAGAAAGCTGACGGCTCGGTCGCCAGTGTTTACGATCTGGGACGATCATGATTTTGGGTGCAACGATTGCTGGGGCGGCGAGCACATCTCAAAACCGTTTTGGAAAAAAGACTGGGTGTTTCCAATCTTTCGCCAGAACTGGGCCAACCCCGGGTACGGTGGCGGCGATGAGCAGCCAGGTTGTTGGTACACGTTTCACATTGGTGATGTCGACTTTATCATGCTCGACTGTCGCTTCTATCGAACGAACCCAAAAAAGAATCCGCGATCAATGTTAGGCCCCGTGCAATTGGAGTGGCTAAAAAAGCAATTACTCGCGGCCGACGGAACGTTTAAAGTGATATGCTCTTCGGTTCCTTGGGATTTTCGAACCAAGGGAGACAGCAACGACACTTGGAACGGCTACAAACAAGAGCACGAGGAAATATTGAGCTTCCTTGAGAAACAGAATATCGATGGCGTACTTTTGATGTCCGCCGATCGTCATCGCTCGGATGCTTGGAAGATTTCAAGACCCAACGGTTACGACTTGTTTGAGTTCAATTCGTCGCGGCTGACCAACCAACACATCCACCCGACCATGGAAAAAAAGGGAGCGATTTTTAGCTTCAACGATCCGCAATCGTTTGGGCTTGTTCATTTCGACACGACGATTGATGACCCACAAGTGACTTACGAGGTCGTTGACATTAACGGAAAGAAACCGCATTCAATAACAGTCAACCGAAGTGCGTTGAAGAAGTAAGTTGTTTCCTTTGCTTGAAACGTCAACTTGATTCTAGATCGAACCAATAGTTCCTCTGCGCGTCTTTGCGTTCTCAGCGAGCTCCGCGTTAAACTCCAACAACTACCTACCTTCGATCGGATAATCCTTCTTGTCGATCCAAGTCAGATCAGACCAATACCCAGTATCGTTCGTTTGCCGTGTGCCGGAAGTCGAACGGCCCTCGCAAACGATTTTTGTAAGCTGAGATTCCAACCGCTTTGCAGTCTTGGGCTTCGAATCGTACAAGTTTTTGGCTTCGCTCGGGTCGGAACTTAAATCGAAGAGTTCTGGTTGGTCCTGTTGATGGGCCATCACCAATTTCCAATTTTGATCAGTGATTGCAAAACGGCCTCTGACGGAGTGGTTAACTAAAGGAACCCGTTTGTGATTACCATTCGCATTCTTTAGCACCGAAGCAAAACTCTGACTGTCTTCACCGGCATCGTCAGGGAGCTTGGCGTCGACCAACTCCACGAGCGTTGCGAGAATATCGGTTTGGCCAACCAGCCCATCGAATGCTCGGCCCGGATCTACGATACCCTTCGGCCATCGAATGAAGAACGGAACGCGGTGTCCACCCTCGTAGATATCCCGCTTGCCACCGCGAAACACTCCGTTGCTTTGATGACTAAACTTTTTGGAGCGTTGGCGCCAGGAATTTTCTGGCCCATTGTCACTGGTAAAAATAACGATCGTGTTTTCATCAAGACCAGAGCCTTTCAAGAAGTCCAAAATTCGACCCACATGAAAATCTGTCTCGATCATGAATTCTCCGTACCCACCGCATTCGCCTTTGCCCCAAAATTCTGGCAAGGGACAAACCGGATAATGCGGCGACGTGAACGGCAGGTACAAAAAGAATGGCTTGTTCGCCTCGTTACCTTTCTGGTGATTCGTCATCCATTGAATTGCTTTGTCGGTGAAACGAGTCAAGCATAGGTTGTCGATGAAATTGGGCGCGACCTCCATTCCGATCTTGCCAATCACCTGTTTCGTTTCTACCGCCGAATCTTGGTAGGGCGGCATGATCCGATAATCGATGTGTCTTGCATTTGGCTTTTTTGCAGTAAAAACCGTGGGCGGAACGATTGCGTGACGACCTTCAAACCAAGCCAGCACGCCATAGTTCAACGACGCGGGGATGCCGTAAAAGTAATCGAAGCCTTTGTCAAGCGGCATATCTTTGACGGGTTGAGTCCAATCCCGGGGTGGCTTTTCACCGGGAAAGTCCATACCGAGATGCCACTTGCCCACCATCGCCGTTCGATAGCCATTCGATTTAAGCATCGACGCGAGTGTCATCCGATCGTCATCGATCAGACATTTGCCTTCGGCTCCCATCACTCCCGTTTTCCGGGTCGTTCGCCAACAGTATCGTCCCGTTAACAGTCCATATCGAGAAGGTGTACAGACCGTGTCGCTGCTGTGTGCATTTGTAAATCGAATTCCTTCGGCGGCCAATCGATCGAGGCTCGGAGTTTCAAACTTCGCATCTGGATTGAGACAACTCGCATCGCCATAGCCCTGATCATCAGTGCAAACAATGATGACGTTCGGCTTGTCGGCGAAAGTCGCTGAGTCGCTGAAGCAACAAATGAAGGTCAAGAAAATAAGTGCATTTTTCATGGAGTGAATTGTACTTTGATTTTCAAACCGATGGTGGGTAAGCGAAGCAAAGCCGTACATTCTTAATCTTAATCTTACTACTCCTACTCAAAATTGTAAGCCGCAGGCGCAAGATACAATTCCTGGCTTGTATTGCAGATGGTGCCCAACCGAGGCTGCCCAACGACTCACGTCACAACTTCTACCAGAGCTGCGTTTTTTCCACAATTTCAAAGTGAAGAATCGCTTGGCAACTTCGAGCCATTACGGTTTCGCAAACCATTGAAGTTCGTTTCGTTTTGACCACGGAGTGATCAACGACTATCAATCTCTCGTAACTCAAACTTCTAAACTCACTTAACCGCTTCACGGTCCGCCTTCAACAATTCATCAATCGCGGCGGATAGCTTTTCTTCAATGTCGTTCGAGCTGCCAACTTTCACAAAAGCTATTTCGCCGTCTGGATTGATGACGACGGTCGTTGGAAGAGAATCAGCTTTGAATTGACGACCGATTTTCCCATCATCCAAACCGACGGGAAGCTCAAGAATTCGCGATTCCAGAAAGTCTTGAATCTGGTCTTTCGTTTCCTCCTGATTGACCGCCAGCAAAACGACTTCATCATTCGAATACTTGGCAACTGTTTCGCGGATTTTGGGAAGCGCCTGAACACAAGGCCCGCACCAAGTCGCCCAAAAATCCAAGACCACCACTTTTCCGACTTCGTCCTTTAGCGAGAACTTACTTCCGTCAATCGTTGGAATTGTGAACGGCTTCGGCCTAGTGCCAATCAAAGGTGAACTGCTTCCAAACGTAAATCCTGAACCTGTTTGGCCATCCGCGCCCGTTTCCATTTTTGGCGAAGGAGCCAACTCCGCGATCCAATCGGAATAGGCAACGTCGGTTGCTTTCGTTGCAAACGAACCAAATCTAAGTTCATAAATTTGATCGAATGGAATTTCGCAAGGGCCAAGTGCTTCCGAATCGCCAGACAGCAATCCATCTGACCAAGAACTAAGCGTCGCAGTCATTCGGCGATTGCCACGCATCAGCACTTGCACGATTTGCTTTTGAGCGGAAACCTGAGTTGAATCTTCCGGCGAATCGACTTGGACGGCTGACTTCTTCGTCGCTTCGTCACTCGATTTTTTTGAAAATTCTTCGCTCGATTCCTTTTTGGATTGTTTGGTACCCACCGCCGTGACTTCGGATTTGGCCAAGCCCTCTGCATGCATCCAAACAACACTGGAGACAACGTCACGTGGAAACATCTTGACTTCCCCGTTCGCTCGAAACATCACGTTTTCTTGGTTCATTGAGATCAACTCGCCACGCAACATATCGAGATTGTTGGCGCAGAGAATTTGTTTGGGGGGGCGAAGTTTTTTCAATCTTGGAATCGTTAGCAGGAGTTTTTTTTGATCCGCATCAACCATGGCACTGTTTCCCGCTGAAGCGACCTGAAGTTTGAAATTACTAAGTTCGCACTTGATGCCTTGTTGATACATGTCGTTCAGTTTGAACTTAACGCCACGCCCTCGATTCTTGCTCGATTCAACTTTTTCGGAATACGCCTTCTTGCCGTTGACGGATACTTCCACTCCTCCTTTTTTGTACTTAAACGAAATTTTGGCTTTGCCATTTTTCACGCTGACCATACCGCTGTCTGGGTTTTGCACACCTTGGTTGACGACAAAAACATTCTCTCCATACAGCATGATATTAATTTTTTTCCCACCCTCACCACTTTCAAGATCGCCAACAAGCGTTTGACATTCCAAAACTCCATAAAGATTTTCTTTCCAAGACAAATCAAAATCAAAACCGCCACCGGTGAACAACCACGGATGACCCAGTTCCGCTTTGGAAGAAAGCTGAATTCGTTTTTCGTTGACCTTAACTCGCTTTTTCGAGCCCTTCGGTATCAACCAATCAGGATCATCCGGTTCGACTAACTCGGCCACTTCTTGATTTCGAAAATCGACTGCTTTGATCAAAGCTTGATCGACGGTGTCATTTTCGAAAAACGATTGAACGGTAACACGATCTTCATTCATGCTGACGATTCGGCAGGGAACTGCGTCTCGATTGTTGAGATACAATGTGTCAGCCCAGCGGTTTTTGATTTTCTCAGTCGGCTTGTTGTCTTGAAGCACAATTCGACCATCCCCTTTGGAAAATGGAACGGCTGTTTTCGCTCCCGCGACGCGCCACCGCATGACGTCGTCAGCCGTCCCGCTACCCGATTCCAATTTGCCTTGAATCTGGCCAACGCTATTGAACAAGCGGTGCGAAAACGAGCTCGCCGACTTGTTGTCAGGCGTTTCGAATTGAATCGATATCGCGTCACTCAATTCCAACTCAATTGGCGTTGATGACAGGTTCGTTGACAAACTGATTTTGTTTTCGCGGAGTGAGGCCAACTTTCCGCGCACCAACATTCCATCGAGAAATTTGATGCGTGACTGTCCGCTTGGTCGCTCTTGCGGTGGATTCATCAAGAACGCACCGCAAAAGTCATCACCGGCGACGCTGACAGTCGATTCCGATTTGTCCGTCTCTTCGGCGGCGACTTGAGCTTTTTCAATCACCCAGTTTTTTCCATCAAACGATTTCACACTTCCATTGATTGCAGACTCCGCCAACGTTTGAATCGACGGTGCGGTCGCATCGAACCCTTTGGTTGATCGCCGGATCATCAGCGACGTCACGCGGAGGTCACCTGACTTGTTTTCGAGATAGATCCCCGGTTCAATCGACGAAGGTTGCTTTCCCAGTTCTGCCGTCGCAAGAATTTTTCCACGTTCATCATGGATCACCAATTGATTCGTCACGCGATTCCAATGGATCAGAAATTTAAGTCGCTTTGAATCGCTTTCGTTGGATTCAAGCACAATTTCAAAGTCATCGTTGTAGCTCAAGACAACCGCGTCATCCCACGACTCCAACCGTGGCAACAACTCAATTTTTCGCGAACTTTTTGGGACACCGAAACCGAAAGTGAAGTCAAGTTTCTTATTCCATTCCAATTCGACCTCGATCAAAGCCGACTCTGGTAATTCAGATTGCAAATATAAATGAACATTACTGCGTAGGCTTTCCAACTCGCCCTGATCGTTGACCTTCCAATACTTCTTTTCATCTCTCTTGGCACCCCATTGGCTCAAATCAAATTCACCATTGATCAAGCTGCCTGATGTCTTCAGATTTAACAGCGTAGCAATCTTTGACCGATCAACCGAAATCTCACCAAAACGTTTCGACGAAACCAGCAGCGATTCATCATCCATTTTCTTGACTTCACCGTACAAGCTAAAACCGTCAACCGTTTGAATCGCGTAGGTCTCAAGCGATTTTCCAAACGGCGAATTGGATTTCAACTTAACTCGATCCAAAAATCCTAAATCAATTTCGATTGGATCCCGGAAAAGTCGCGATTGCCATTTAAGATGCGTGCCGTCACTTGAGACGACGTGACCGGGCAACTTGTCACCATTCTTCCAAGTCAATTCACCACTAAGTGAAGGCTCCTGCGCGATCAAATTTGATTCAGCAACAATTTCGGAGCCAGCGAACAAGGCCGCGATCAAAACCGAAAAAAGCAGACAACGGCGTAAGCCCGATTCCAATCTGAGATATAGATTCATCACCGGGCTGTCCGATTCGTTGAAGTGTAAAAAGAAAAGTCAAACGCGTGATCGCTCAGTGCTCAGCGCTCGTAGATTGGCAGGAAACGATAGTTCAGCGCGAGCGCCAACAGAGACATGCTTGTTGAGTAAGCCGGGCCATGGGCACTTTGACCAATCTGCCCATCGTCGTTTTGCAAGTTGCGAAGCTCCTGAATCGTATTGCGATTCCATTTTTGCCACGATTCATAGTCAGCTTGAAACAACGCTTGGGCCTTGTAGTACCGCTCATAGTAATTCCAATTTTGATTGTTACTACCTTCGAGGTTATCAACCAGATACTTCCGCGTCGCCTCGAGTTCATCCCACTTTTTTCGTTTGCCAATTGAAAAAACCAAACAAGCGATTGACGTTCTCGCTCCAGATTGGCCAAATCCGCCAAGCCCTGAATAACCGGTTTCCCCCGTCTCGTCGGACGTCATCGACTTCATGTACTTGAGTGCATCGTCGATCGACTTATCCGGAACATCGATGCCTGCGTTCCGCGCGGCCAACAAACCCATCAGCACCGCGCCGACGACCGATGTATCAGCGGTTTTGTCACCTGGCGAATACCGCCATCCGTTGGTCGGGTTCTTTTTCTGAGATGAAACAGCCAAACGAACTGCCAACTCGAGCGCTTCACCAATTGTTCGGTTGTTTTTGCTTTCTTTCTGACCAGACCAAAGCATCTCGTCATCAACCGCTCCGTAGGCTTCGGACAACGCCAGCATGGCAAATCCGTGCACGTACATATTCCCAGGGATGTAGCCACTTTTTGATTTCTGGTTCCGAATGATATAGCGGACAGCGGCCCGAATATTTCGAGAGTACCGGCCAAAGTTCGGATCCTCGCCCGTGGACAAAAACGCCATCGTCGCCAACGCGCAAACTCCGGCTGACTCATTTCCGTGAAACTGTTGACCTGCTCCCCAGCTTCCATCTGTTTTCTGGGACTGCGCGAGGTAGTCGGCACCCTTTGAGTACAGCGTTCGAACTTCGTTGGGAATTCCTGTCCCTTCGTGAAGTTCCAGTTGGTCTAGTTGGCTGTAACCAATTTGTGGACTCAAGAAAACGCTTGAGCAAGCGCCCATCGCGACCAGGAACATCAGGCAATATTTTTTGAAGCTTATCATGATGGAAATTCAACACGCTGACTGCATGCTCAGTCCTTCTTTGCAAAACCATCGAATAAAGAAGTCACACCCTCCACGATCTTCGTGACCGTGATTTCAATATCTATCCAAAAGTCTTGTTGTCTATTCACCTGACCAAACTGATTTCCGCCACCCTCGATCATCTGTCCGATTTGTTTCGAAGGCGCCAAAAAGATTTTCCATTTTTGCAATTGGCCTGAGCTAAGCAACTCCTTCATTTTTGATTTGTCAGCTTTCGAAGCGTAGTAATACATGACGTAGGGCTCATACATCGAAATGCAATCAATCTTGGCGGAAACCAAAGCGGGCCGAACGATCTCGTCAAACTTCTTCGTCTGCGTTTCATTCATTCCAAGTTCGACTGCCATCGACTTGACCAAGTAATCTGTCAACGCATGACGTTTGACTAACTCTCGGTCGGCTCGAATCGCTTTCACTTTTTCCCGCTGCTCAGGTGTCAGAACACTCGCGATCGTCTTTTTCCAAAACCGACTTTCACGAGGATCATCAGCTTGATAAGGATTCCCTCCAAACATGTTCATCATGACGACTTGTAGCGTCATGTCGTCGATCTCATCCGCGTCATTGATAACCACCTCTTCTTTGTCGTCTTCATCATCTGCCTTTTTATTGACGGCTACGTTGCCACCCATCATCCCCATCTGCTGATTGTTTTTCTTCGCCCATTCGACAGTCAACTTTTTCACCGCACCTTTGGTTGCGATTTTAAGTTTCAAAGCCTGTTTCTTGTCCAGTTCGCAGACCTTCGACAACTCTTCGATTTCGACAGCAAACAGCTGAGTCAATTGAAACTTTTTGGCCGCAAGCAACTTTCCAGGTTCAACACCAAATGGATTGGCCATGGCAACCGCTTCGACTACTTCTTCATCGTCTTCATCATCGTCAACATCCTGAATTGGCTCCTCTAGCTCAACCAATTCACCGACTTCTTCCATCTCGCCTGCTTCAACTACTTTTGCTTCTTGAGCAATTGTCATAGCAGGAATAGAAAAAGTGATTGCAACAATGCAGACCGCCAAGAACTCCAGAAGAATTTTTGAATTGATTTTCATGATGATTCAGATTCCGGTGTCTCAAAATTTAAACGCTCGAACTGTCAGACTCATTTACTCTTGCGGCTGTCCGCCTTCAAGTTTTTCGAAATATTGATCGAGTCCAATTCGAAATTCCTCCGGCAGCTCACGACCGGACTTGCCTGTCGCTTGATTCGTTTCTCGTTCAACGATGTTGGCCTTTTTCTCTTTCGAGTTCCCCAACAGTGCCAACGCTGAACCCGCAAGATTCTGTCCCGTTCGGCTTCCGGCTCCGGGGCTTCCTCCACCGCCACCTCCTCCAGAGCCAATTCTCTTGGCCTGGAGTAACCATTCAATCGCTTCTGTCTCTGCAGCGATCGCCGGCGCACCCGTATCGAATCCTGCCAAAATCTCTTCGGCATCGCCCATCGCATTCATCGCATTGGTCAATTGAGCGATTTCTTTTGCGAACACAGATTCTCCATCGGGCAACTCATGAATTTTGTCGATCACCGTCTCCGTGCGATTCGCCAATTCCTCTTGGGTGATCGAAAGCTCATCTGCAGACGATTCGAATTTATCCGTTTGCATCTGCAATTTTGCTTGTTGCAAACCTCGTGTCTCTTCACGCAAAGAAATCTCTGCGGTCAAAATTTTCATTACTTCCAAAACT
>CAYMFZ010000153.1:0-10161 GCA_964389585.1 uncultured Pirellulaceae bacterium
CTCTCAAGCCACCTTCACTCCCACTCTTACTCCCACTCTTACTCTTATTCTTACTCTTGTAAACGAGGGCAGCCAACGCTTGCCCAATGGCACACACTCTAAATTTATCCTGAAAGGATTTGAGCAGTTAGCCGGTGGTTGAGCGACAGCGACACCACCGGAACGTGCACCGCCAAACCCACCGACCCTGAAAGGGTCGAAGCGCTCACTAGTGTTGCGACCGTTTCAGGGTCGGTGAGGATGACTGATTTGCAACGGGTCGTTTTCGCTTATTCTCAACCTCCAGCTAACAACTGAAACCAGGTCCGGGCTGATTGAAAAAAGGAAGTGCCATAAGGCACAGCCTCGAGCACGCATCAAATTTGATTCCTTCGAAGGTTGCCTAAAACCTAAACCAACCCGTGCTGCTTTAGGGGGATTAAGATTAGGAGTATGAGTAGGATTAAGAGTAAAAAGTCTGCGACTTCTAGGGCGAGATGTACCGCAACAAATTCCTCACCGGCTGACCATCCACATAAGCCGTCGGCTGCCCAATAATTCCCTGCCCAAGATAAGTCCCAATTGGCATGTTTTGCAATTTCAACAGGGGCGAATAAACACCCGAACCTGAAACGAACGGCGTCCACCATCTTGCGCCCTGCGCACCAAACTGCGGCGTCCCAACTCCTTGTGGCAATTGAAAACCGCCTTGAGGTTGAAAATTTTGCCCACCAAGCCCCAATCCAGATCCAACATTCGGATTAAGTGTAGGAGTTTGATATGCGGCGGTGGCTGGATTGTAAGCTTGAGGATTGTAAGCCGGCGTGCACGCGCAGTTCTGAGCCGTTCGATATTGAGGCCCGCCTAAACCAAGCGTTGATTGTGTGAGTGCGGTTTGCCGGGCCACCTGAGTCGATTGAGCCAATTGAGCCGCAATGGACTGAGCTTGTTGAGCTTGCGCCAGGGTTTGAGCGGCTTGGGCTTGCTGGGCTTGCGCTTGCTGAGCAAGCTGAACAGCCTGAGCCTGCGCTTGCTGTGCCACAGAAACAGACGCTGCAGGATTCACCGCCACGGCACCACCATTGCCAACATTGCTACCTAACGCTTGACGCTTGACATTTTGACGAATGGGCAATGTTGACGATACTTGTTGCTCAATCGGACTTCGAGAACTCGTTGTGTTTCGAGCGATTCGGTTTCCGAGAGTTGCATTCGGATTGATGTTGTAGACAGGCGGTCGACTGTCGATCTGCCTTTGATAACTTTGCAACTGAATTCCTTGGTTTTGAGGAACTTGGGTTCGCGATCCCAAATTACCTGTGGAAACACTTCGTCCCAGCGACAACTGATTCGTCATGCGAGCATCAGCAGTGTTGCGAGAAAGGCCGTAACCTGAATTCTCATTTGAAGGTAAATCCCTACCTGGATAGTCGTAAACATCCGTTCGAGCTGAAGCTTGTCGGTAGACCGTATTGCGAGCAGTTGAACGCGAAGCTGTCCGAGCATTTGAATTACCGAATTCTGCGGACGTACCCGCAACGGGCAACGCTGCGACATCTGCACTTGTCTGTCGAAGCGTTTGTCGAGACTCGCTTTCTTGAGCAAAGCCGAACGAAAAAGTTAGCGCGACAACCGCATAGACTGAGACGCCAACAAGTTTTTGGAAACGAACCATGTTCTTCCTTCGTTTGAGTGCGCGTCATTTACACGAACCCATGTCAATTTGACGAAAATAGGGGAGAACAATTAACAGAACAGTGCTACCAAGCCAAGCTCAATGGCAACGTGAAATTCCGTTACACGAGAGCTTTTCCTTGGCCAAGTGCAATTCTCCAAGCTCTTCCGCCACCAAAGTTGAGGCTAGCACTGCCTAGGCAAACTGATTCGCCAATCGCTTCGATAACTTTTAAGACTCAAGCTCAACACCCAAACCGTCAGCGATCCGATTCACAGAAGCGAAATAAGAAACGATCGCACAAATACGAGTGTATCGAAAGTCGTTGATTGCTCCGCAATCATAACGCGAACTGCATAGGGACTTATCAATCTCTTAAGTTGTCTAGTCTTTTGGTGGTTCCGTTTTGACCACGGACTGATCAACGACTATCGCTTGTTTTGCATGGTCGGGCCTGAAGATCAAGCAAGTCCGTTTTCACCGTGAAGGTCTTTAATTCAGCAACCAGCTTGGATGCGCCTCAATCTTTAACTGACGCATTTCCTAACTCTCGACTGTGCCCCAGCCCATGATGTTCAACGGAATTTGGTCGCGAGAAAGATAAGAAACGAATGCATTCGTTACTTTCCATCCTTGAGTTCCGCGATCTTGATTCCAACGAATGCGACAACAATTGTCATCAAGGGGCTAATAATGTTGAACAAACAGTAGGGAATAAAGATCAATGGATTGAGCGCCGTCACGCCAATCGCACCACCAAGTACACCAGTATGGTAAGCACAACAAGTATTCCACGGAATCAACACCGATGTTACCGTTCCCGAATCTTCAAGTGTTCTGCTCAAATTCTGTGGAGCCAAACCTCGCTCGCGATAAGTCTCGCGAAACATTCGTCCTGGAACTACGATCGCGAGATACTGATCCGAGGCGGTAAAGTTCGTAAATAGACACGCGCCGACGGTCGTCGCTACCAATGAACCAGTAGACCGCGCGAGGTCAACAAGTGGATCCGTGATTCGTTTGAGTAACCCGCAAGCTTCCATCACGCCACCAAAACACATCGCACATACGACCAACCAAACAGTATTCAACATCCCCGCCATCCCACCTGCACTCAATAAATCTTGCGCAGCAGCATTGTCGGAACTCAAACTGAATCCAGACGACATTGAATTGATAACCGCCATATAGGATTGCTTAAACGAGTTTCCATCACCACCGACTTCAGCGATTACAGGCTGTTGAAAAATCACGGCGAATATTGCCGCCAAAATGGTGCCAACGAAAAGCGCGACCAATGCGTCGATCTTGCAAATCACCATTGCGACAACTGCAATCGGAACCAAAAACAACAAAGGGTTGAGGTTGAATTTGTCGTTGATCGCTTCGCCCAACGATTCAGCGCCTGCTCCTGCGGTCGCAACATCCGAATTCAAACCGATCGCTAAAAAGATTCCCAAGGTAATCACGATACTGGGCACTGTCGTCCAAAGCATGTATCGGATATGGGTAAACAATTCGGTGCCCGCCATAGCGGCTGCCAAGTTGGTTGTGTCCGAGAGCGGAGAAATTTTGTCACCAAAATAAGCACCTGAGATAATCGCCCCCATCGTCATCCCAACGTTAATCTCAAGCGCCTGACCTATTCCAACCAAGGCAACTCCAACCGTCGCGACCGTGGTCCAAGAACTTCCCGTGGCAACAGAAACAATGGCGCAAACGATCACACTTGCGAACAAAAATATTTTTGGGTCAATGACTTCTAACCCGTAATAGATCATGGCGGGAACGACGCCACTTAACATCCAAGTTCCCGCCAGCGACCCAATCATCAACAAAATTAAGATCGCACCGATGGCGGAAAAAAGACTCGCCCCGATGCCATCTAGCATCGTCTTAAACGGAACTTTTAAGCTCCACCCAACCAAGGCTGCAACTGCCGCCGCCAAAACCAAAGCCATTTGGTTGGGGCCGCCCGTTGCGTCGCCTTTGTAAAGAATCACATTGATTCCCAGCAAAGCGATCAATGCGACCAAAGGTAACAAGGCCAGCATTAAGGAGGGACGGATTGGCTGATCCTTGATTTCACTCATTTGTAGGCCTAGCGTTATTGCTTGATGCTGCGTTCATTTCGAACCCTCATTTTTTATGACGGGTTTGTGTTGTCAATGATGCACGAGGAACTTAGACAACGAAAGCCTCAATCAACGCCTGCCAACTCAAGCCGCGTCTTCAACATCGACTTGGTTTTTGCAAATCGAAAGCGACGATGCGGCATACAAATCATGAAAATTATCTTTGCTGGGAATCGTCAAAACAAAACGAGTGCCAAGCTCCGAGTTTGCATCGTAAGTCAACGAACCGCCGTGAAGTTTCGCGATCGCCCATGATTTCGATAACCCAAATCCCAATCCACGTCCGGCTTCCCGACCAGAATAGAACGGATCAAACAAATGACGTACGACTTCTGGTTCAATCGGCAGCCCGCTGTCGCAGACTGAAATTTCCAAATCTCCAGACGGCGACAACCCGATACGAACATCAATTCGATGGAGAGATTGACTGGTTAAATTCGGTGGCGCGGTTAGCGCCTCGAAAGAATTCTGAATAAGACTACGAATGGCCACCGAAACTTGCGTTGGATCCACATCAACTTGATCGACTCCCGCCGAAACCGTGAATGACGTCGCGATCTGGGGATTCGATAAGTACTTAGCTTCCATCTGGTTGATCAGACGAGAAATTAGTATTCGAACGGAAACTCGTTTTCGCTGAAGCGCTGGCGGATGAGCAAACAGCATCATGTCGGAGATCATTTCATGCGCCCGCATCGCCTGCTCGTAGATCACCGCCAACTTGTGACGTTTTTCGGGATCCGTTTCGACAGCCAACATCGTTTGAGCTCTCGTTGCAACATTGGCCAGCGGGTTATTGATCTCGTGACTGGCTCCATAGGCAAGCTGCTTCATGGCCGCCAATTTTTCTACGTTTAGACGTGCCGAAAACTTGCTTGAGGACTCTAGATAGCTTTGAGCAAGTCTCAACGACATCGCCAAATCAATATTTGGATTGCCAAACGCCCAACGTTCAGTCAACTCTTGAACCGTTTTCTTTTTACGCAAGCCTTTAAACTGAAAGGAATCGGCACGCAGCTTTTTTCCAACCAGTTTGCGTACGATAGCTTTCGAATCGTCTGCGTTTTGGTCGCAAAACTTGGTTAAAAATTTTTGCAGAGAACTTCGCAATCGCTTGTTATTTCGTGAGCGAACAAACTCATTGAAAAAGGCGTTTAGCTTTTTCTTTTTGAAATTTTGAGTCTGCGAAGTCGCCTGTAAATCAGCCGAAAAGGCATTGGCCAACAATTCGATCAATCGAATTTTACACCAATGAATCAAAGATTTAGCATCGGCTGGTGACGCGCCCGTCTCGTCTTGATGACTGGCAAGAACAAACAAGAGCAAGGCGGGATTAGTTCGAAGCACTCCAGACAAACTAACTGAGTCATCGCGGCAAATTGCAAACACGATTCGAACCAACTCATCAGCAGGGCAGGGGACTTGAAATTCAACGGGCGAATAATCCGTGTCATTCATCGCTCGGTTTCGGATTAGAAGCCAACGCACATGCGTACCCTTGAATCATAAAAAACGCACCGACGACAAAGCCGTGGTGCGATTGTGTTCACGTCTACCAAAACAAAGACTAGCTTCAAGACTATTCAAATCCCGTTTGGGACGAGCCATTTGATGCCCAACTAACCAGCAGCAGTGTTATTGCTGTCCATTTCTAGCATCTCGCAGCCACGCTCAAGCAGCTTGTCGACCGAAAATGGCTTGTTCATAAAGTCATCTGCACCCGCAGCACGTAGATCGGCGATCTTGTCTTGCTCGACCATACCTGAAATGCAAATGATCTTTACCATTTTCATAGTTGGGTCGTTGCGAACTCGCTGACAAACTTCTTTGCCATTGATATCGGGAAGCATCACATCGAGGATGACCAGATCGGGTCGGAAATCTTTCACAAGCATTCCCGCACCAAACCCGTTGTTGGCCGACTTAATGTCAAACCGACCATCACGGGCAAACACATCCGTCATCAACTCTACCAACTCTTCGTCATCATCCACGATCAAAAGTTTCCGCTTGCCGCTTTCAAGCGCGTCAGTTGGAATCCCATTCTCTTTCATGAATGAATAGAGTTGTTCACGAGGAATTCGCCGAAATCGACTACCTGGAACGCGGAATCCTTTGAGACTACCGTTGTCAAAACAGCGAATGATCGTTTGCTGACTAACTTTGCAAATCTTCGCGGCTTCACCGGTTGTAAAGACTGTTTTGGTACTCATGAACCATCCTCTCCCTAGGTGGTCGGGTGGCCAACTAAGCGTTGGCTGCACGTCCTAATTTTTGTGAGTGTGCTGAATCGCTGTATGCTCTAACTGGTCAAACGCTGTATTCACCACAAACTACTGAACTGCACTATTCGACAAGCTTGACCGCCCTATCCGATATTGCCAATCTTGCCATCGCGACCGAATTATATCGCTCCTCAGATACCGGTCAAGATTGATTAGATTGACCTAAACCTATTCGTATCAATGGGTTATTGAATAAGCAAAAAGAAAAGTAGATTTTTCTATTCCCACTGATAAGCCCAGCCTTCCCAAACTCGACTTGTTATTCATTTCGCTTATGACAACACATTGACTAACTACGTCTCTGACATGGAATGGCCAAGTGACGCAAGGTAAGCACTTGGCGTCGTGTTTTTAAAACACAATTTCACGATATGAAACGAGCGTACTGTCTCTAAGACCACGTTCAAACTTTGGCCAAAACGCTTATTTAAAACGTCTGGTCCAAGGAATTGAACTTCTCTATAGTTCGCCGCCTTTAAACTTCCAACTTGCTTCCATGAAACGTTCACAAACAACAACCAAATTTGGTTTCCGTTCGAGGTTCGCTTTGGCCTGCGCGCTGGTTGGAATGAGTTTCGTTGTGACGATGGGTTGCGGAACGACAACGACTCGCACGGCCACCGAACAACTGCTGATGTCAGACGCCGTGGACAATGCGATCGCACAAATCGACTTTCGTGTATTACAAGGACGTAAAGTCTTCATCGATACGCTGTACCTCCATTCGGTGGCCGGCGTTGGGTTTGTCAATTCTGAATACATCATTAGTTCGCTTCGACAACAGCTAACGGCCGCCCAATGTTTGATCCAAGATTCAAGAGAAACGGCGGATATTGTTGTTGAGCCACGAGTGGGAGCACTTGGAACCGACGGTCACGAAGTCGTTTATGGAATCCCGCAGTCGGGTTCACTGGCAAGTGCTGCAGCGGCCCTTTCGAGTTCGCCACTTCCTCCGATTCCAGAAATCTCCTTTGGCAAAAGCAATGCCCAGACGGGAATCGCAAAAGTTATCGTGTTTGCTTACGATCGAGAAACACGACAAGCCATCTGGCAATCGGGAATCGCAAGAGCCGAAAGCACGAGCCGAAATACTTGGTATCTAGGCGCCGGCCCGTTTCAAAAAGGATCTATCCACGAGGGAACAAAGTTCGCCGGACAGGAAATCCCGCCACCTCCCACATTCGAACAAATGGCGGAAGACGGATTGCCACGTCCGTTCCATTCACCAGAAGTAACGCCGAAACCCAAAGCAGACTTTATTCCTTACAAACAGGCGTTCGTCTTCAATCCATCGATTCCAGCTGCCCCTCATCCGACAATGGATTCGCCTGAAACTGGAAAAGTTCAAACAGCCGGGCATGAAGAAGAACTAAACAAAAAGTAGACGCCAGCACGCCCAAAATCACTTGTTGACTAGCGATTGATGTAGTGAGCCAAACCGGCGCTTTCACCGTTTCTTGGGAGTGACCTCTCCATTAGCGATTGGCAATGTGCCAGCGAACAAGCCTTTGATGACGAGCGTCATGTGCTTAATCTCAAGCTTTTCCCATTCGTCACCTGGCTTGTGATAGTCAGGGTGAAGGGAACCGGCAGAAAAGCTGTGCGCGATCACGCCTTTATCGTTAAAAGGTGCGTTGTCACTTGAACGATAAAGCATGTCGCCACTGAACTGTGGATGTTGAAAAATCAAAACGCCAACTTGTTTCGCACCGACGCTCATCAAGTCTCCGAGATCCGATTTGTCCCAGCCCGTTCCCCAACATTTCCCGCTGGCCCCAGCCTCCGGTCGACCAATCATTTCCAAATTGACATTGGCAACGGTTTTCTCAAGCGGCCAAATCGGATTGTTTGCATAGTACCTCGATCCGAGCAAGCCTTTTTCTTCGCCCCAGAAAGTCATAAAGATCACTGAGCGTTTAGGCGAGGTCGGCAAGGCAGCATAAGCATCAGCCAAACTTAAGACGCCTGTCACACCCGTCGCGTTGTCATCAGCGCCGTTGTTGATCGTGTCGCCGACACCTTTGGTGGTTCCAATGTGGTCAAGGTGCGCCGTGATGATGATCGCCTCTTTCGAAAGCTCAGGATCTGAGCCGCGAATCATGCCGATCACATTGTGTACTTTCGCTTTCCCGCCGATTTGTCGCGGCAGACTCATTTTGATCTTGCCGCTGACGTCTTGTTTGGCGATCAAAACAACATGGCCCGATGCGCCGCCACGCGGACTAACCATTCGAGGCCTTGCACCTGCGGAAGCTTGATTGACCAAGCGATGGTCGGCGTCGACTTGGACGAGAATCGCCGTCGCCCCATTTTGTCGCAAACGAGCGAGGCTGCGAAAAAGATTGCTCTGATCGCGCCGCGATTCAAACTTCTTTGCCACGACTGAAACCGGGCCTGTAAAAGCCGCGTCTTTGGGCGTTGCATCGGTAATCAAAGTGACTTCGCCTTCGAAAGTCATTGGCTCCGAGTCAGCAGCCAGCATCCCAAACGTTTCTAACCCAGCTCCATCTTTCTCGACAACCAAACCTGAGTTTGGAATCACGACCGTCGCGATCTCGTTGGTTTGATAGTACGACTCGTTGTCACCAATTTTTTCCAAACCTGCTCCGCGAAACCGAGCGGCAACATAAGCGGACGCGATCTGCAACTCGGGCGAAGGAGTATCACGCCCTTTCATTTCATCCGATGACAGAAACGTCACCGTTGAAGTAACGGAGGGCTCGGTAATGGTTGCAAGTGACGGTTTGAGATCGTCAGGAATGTCTTGCTGTGCGACGGACTGCTGAGTCCCCAAGATTCCGCTCAACGACAATGCCAAAGTGATAATCGAAAGAGCTGGAAGTTTTAGATATTTCATAGTTGCCGCAGTTTAAAGTTGGTTTCGTTTTTCAAAATCGTAGTGCAATCTTCACTGCAGACACGCAATCAAGATCTATTTCGTTTTGCCTTCCAAGTGCAACATCACCATCGCGATGTCCGCTGGAGTGATTCCGCTAATCCGCTGCGCCTGATCCAAACTCGTGGGGCGAAAACGTGTCAGCTTTTCCTTGGCCTCGTTTCGCAAATGCGTAAGGCCTTGATAGTCAAAATGATCAGGAATCTTCTTTTTCGCAAGCCGCTTATGCTTTTCAATTGTCGCCTGTTGCCGATTGACGTAACCGGAATACTTGATGTCGTAGATTACTTGTTGGCGAACTTCAGCTTCAACTCCTTCAAGTTCAGGCAAATGCGCCACCAACTCACTCCACTCCGTCTCCGTTCGCTTGAGCATTTTGGAAAGCAGATCTCCCTCGACGCGACAGGAGTCGAGTAGCTTCTTGACTCGCACGATTTCTTTTTCTTTGGTGTCCAAACGCTCGAAACGTTCGTTGCAAACAAGCCCAACCTCATGCGCGTCACGAGTCAAACGGCGATCTGCATTATCTTGACGGAGCAACAACCTATACTCGGCTCGACTCGTGAACATTCGATAAGGCTCATCGACACTGCACGTCACCAAGTCATCAATCAAAACGCCGATGTAGCCTTTATCGCGGTCGATAATCAGATCGTTCTTGCCTGCAAGTTTCAACGCCGCGTTGGCACCGGCGATCAAGCCTTGGGCGCCCGCCTCTTCATAGCCTGTGGTTCCATTGATTTGACCTGCGAAATAAAGCCCGTCAACGTCCTTGGTTTCCAGCGTCGCACGAAGCTGATCTGGAGGGCAAAAATCGTATTCAACGGCGTATCCGTAACGCATGATCTGAGCGTTTTCCAAACCGGGAATCAGCTTGAACATTTGATCTTGAACATCCCGCGGCAGACTGGTCGAAACTCCGTTGACGTAGACTTCCAACGTATCTCGACCTTCGGGCTCAAGGAAAAGTTGGTGTCGATCTTTGTCAGCAAACTTGACGATCTTGTCTTCGATGGAAGGGCAATAGCGTGGACCGCTGCCTTGAATTTGACCGCTGTACATCGGAGCGCGGTGCAAGTTGTCTTGAATCAGTCGATGAACGTCCGGGGTCGTCCACGTGATCCAACATGGCACTTGCTCAACGGAAAAATTATCGGTGAGGTAGGAAAACGGCTTGGGCGTGTCGTCGCC
>CAYMFZ010000154.1:0-2738 GCA_964389585.1 uncultured Pirellulaceae bacterium
GCCAAGTACGCTCAATGGATGAATGCGAATTGCAAAGACAATGAAGCAGTTTTTGCGTTGCTTGACGCGCATGCAATGCTCAAAGAATTTATTCGAAAGAAGCGCGAAAAGGATTCGGAATATTCAAACTACTCAAGTGACGGGGTTCATTTTCTAATGGACGGTCACCGATCGCTGGCAAGAGGTTTTTTAAGCAGTTTTGGAATTGATCATGAACTGGTTGAGGAAAAGACGTTTTTCGATTCTGTCAATGCACGACAATCGATCACGCATTTGGCTTGGCTTACACATGTTGGCCATTTGCGGCCAAAGGTAGCACCAGGGATACCTTTTGATGAAGTTGCGGAAAAAGTGAAGCCCATCACTGAAAAAATTGAGCAATCGAAACTGCGGAAAAAGTCGAACTAGTCAATCTCGTTATGCTTAGAGCCAAAACTAAGATATTCGATCAGCAATGAATCGAAAGCGTTAGCCTCGGGCTAGGACAACCAGCGAAACAAACGGCTCGCTCAACTGGCCCGAGGCAAGTGCCAACGGCTCACAAGTTTTGGGATAGGATCTTGCATTGCAAATCAATTAGCAACTGATTTTCGACGACTCGCTGTGTTACTTACTCAAAGGTAGAGGTGTGACGAATGCTCTCGCAGTACAGACGTCAATCATGGAATGAAAGTTATAGTAACTGCCGTGTGGTGGCGTCTTGGGATCAATGTTGCCATCGATTGGAGGTTCGTAATCTTGATAATGCTCCAGTTCAGCTCGCGCGGCGTCATAGTATTCCTTTTCCGCTTCGAATTCCAAATTCGCGGTGGCGAATTCGCGTTGCGCTCGTAAGAGCTTCGACTTCGAATACCTGCACTTTTTAGCGAGATCTGCAATCGACTCCATGATGGTTGCACATTCGTTGAAGAGGGCTGTGCATTCGCTTGCAGAGTGCTGACAGGTTTCCGCGATTTGTTTGCAGCGATTCGAATTCAAATCAATCCCATGTTCAACTTCGACATCACATGCTGCCGCTAAATCTTTATGTTTTTCAGCGGAGAGAACTTTCAACGTGTTGAGTTTTTTTAATTCAGTTCGATGCTCTTTTTCAACCAAGTGCAATGAGGCTTCTTGTTCGACCTTTGTTTTATGCTGTTCGTTGTAATCGACGGTGCACTCATCCAAATATTCGTCTGCGGCCGCAAACCGTTTTTGAACTTCGAGTTTTGTAAAAGCGAAATATTCTTTGGCCAGATTCCACGCCTCGTTGACGCTTGCATTTTCCGTTAGAGAAACACACTCAAGCGGAATGATTTGATCGTTGAAAATGCGCTCGCGAATTTCGTTGTAATTGTGTTTCTTGCAGATCCAAGGCTTATCGGAAAGGGAGGCGTCTTTGTTGTCTAGGTCGTCCAATGCGCCACCAGCTTTTTCGCCAGTTTTGGCGTGTTTCTTTTCCGAATTCTGCATCGCCAGAAAATCGTCGCGGGCGCTCTCACTCACCCAATAACCGGCAAACGCATGAACATCAGTTTGCAAAATGACCGGGAACAGCTCAATCCATTCGAGACAAGAAACGAACAGCAACGTCAAGTCGAGGCAAGTTCCATGATTCTCGAAAACGATTTCAGAAGGGGTTCGAAGACGTTGCGAATTAGGAGAGTATGAAGGTGGCGGGCAAATGTACTCCAAGCGATATTCAAAAATAAGCGCCATCCAAATTGCTTTGACTTGAGCGTCAACGGTGGCTGTATCTTTTGCCTGATAACCAACAAACCCAGCGGTTGGGCCATCGGTCAAACACCTCAAATATTTATTGGCTGACGCGATAATTTTGCCAACAGCCGGATCCCGAGGCTGAACAAAAGAAGGAAGCCAACAAATGTCTTCGTCGGTCAAACTCCATTCGTTCGTAGGCGTTAGTGAAACTGTATGTGTGTGTCGATAAAGCGTCTGACCGTGCCACTGAATGTTAACGTAAAGACTGGTTTGAATTCGTTCGTCGACGGAGCGCGCCAACTCAGATATAAGTGGGACTTGGATCCCGCCGGCGGGGTTACCCATGGTCGGTTTAAGTTCTGCATCTGCCAGATTAATGCTCGCGTTGCTATGGCTGAGTTTGACTTGAGTTCGAAACGGGAAAGAATCACCTCCGACCATAAGTAGGACCTCGACTTCAATGTCTTGCACATATGTCGGTTGAGTTTTCGCTAGATGCTTGCCGTGGCTTCCTGCGTTGGAATTGCTTTTAAGTTCCGGCACTTTAAACCAGAGCGTCAATTCATCCATCAGACTTCGTTGGTTGTGCAACATTGAGTAGTTAAGGCGGTCAACTGGTTTGGCTTTGACTCCAACCAGATCACCGATGTTAAACTCATCGGGAGTTGCGCGAACGGCCACTTTTAGTCGCTCGTTCTGCATTTCGGCGAAGTTAGCTTTGGCCACTGTAATGCCAGCGCGAGTCGGCTCAATGTGTCCTTGCGGGCGATCCTTCGATACCAACGAATGCCTGGACCAAAGGATGACCCCCGTTCCTTTGATCTTTTCCTTTTCGGGCATCAGCGATTCCCACGCTTCCAAAAATGCACAAAGTGTATCTTGGTAGGCGCCGTCAGACGACTTTGATCCATATTTGGAATCAGGCCTTTCGTTGTTCTCTGGATTCGTCGAAAGCCAAGCACGATAAAAGTTGGCATAGAATTTTTGGGCTGCCATATCGTCGAAGCTATTTTGGAATCCTATCGACGCACTTGCTC
>CAYMFZ010000154.1:2779-10119 GCA_964389585.1 uncultured Pirellulaceae bacterium
GTTTTGAGCTTCCAGAGTTGATTCCTTTGGCGAAATCACTCGCGTGCAACATCTCACCTCCAGCGACGAAAATTCCGTCGTGCTCGCATTCCGGTTTCAGGTTCTCATCAGTACTTTCTTCAGTCAACTTTCGATGGCCGCGATGAGCGTCGATTCCCGTAATGTGCAAAATATCAGGGCAAGGATCGATGACCGCATTCACCAATTCTTCTTTTGTCGGGTCAATCGGAACATCGATAGGAGCTAGTGGTGGCGTCGCGTTTTCCAAACTGCCTATGACCAAGGCCCTCTCGGCTTCAAACGATTTAATTTCACGAAACGAACCAGGCGCAGTTTCGATCATGGCAAAACTCTTCGCAGCGCGTCTGGAGTGTTTCTTCGTGGCTGATCCATTTGAGTTTCCGACATCCAAATGTCGAACGACACAAATCGGATGAAGGCCTCGAAACGCCTTGGTTGCAGCGCTAATCAAGTATTCCCACGGCAACTCGCGCGCGATGTTGAAGACCTCCTTGTTGTTGAAGGGGATCGACACTTCAACAACGCCAGCTTCTGCGAGTTCAGTGAGAACTTTTTCAGAGATTCCTAATTTCCCAAGGTCGAGGCTGGCTTCGTGTTCAACAGCGTTTTGAGTATCCAATGCCAATGCCCATCGAACACGATTCTGAACGCGATACGCCCAGCGTTTTGCCAATTCGGCCGAAGCTTCTGTAATTAGAAGTTTGCAAACGCACGGGTTTGCCAACGTTCGCAAAATTACACACGATTGAGATTCATCTGCTTGCTTCGAAATCGTCGCTTGGTTGAGATCAAGCGTGCTAGTTGTTGGCTTCATGGAATCCTCGAATTGAATTGGTCTAAACCATTCTAGCCATACAATTTATCGACTGTCCAAAAATGGGATTAATGAATGGGGGAACCATTAGTACTTTCGCGGGGAACGAAAGTTCTATGGAGAACTAGAAATTTGGAATTGGTGTTCAGATCTTTTAACGCACAGTAAAATTGTTCGTAAGTTGGCATAGCGTATGGTTCTAATTCTTCGTTGAATCAGCAGGGTAAGCTCAGACCACAAGGTCACCTGTACTATCACACTTTTTCCACCGTAACCCTCGAAATTGGCTTGATTGGCGGTCAAAATATCTCAGTAAGAGTTAGACTTAGATTGGTCATCTGGCACTATTGAGTAGCGAATTTGTTTGATTGAAAAACCTCATTCGAACTGCACTGTTGTTAATCAATAGTCAACGATAGAGACAGAAAAAGTTCTCCACTTCCTTCCACAGTACAAAAATTGGTTCCCCAAAAAATGGGCCAGTCCAGTTCAGAAAACGTCATCCAGGTGTGCCAGAGATACCGAGAGGAATGGAAGAAAGGGCTTTTACCACGAATCTTCGATTTTGTTCCATCATCAAGTGATGTCGATCACCATAAGATTCTTCGTGCCCTGATTGAGCTCGATATTGAGTTGAGGCTTGCAAACGACAGTGTCGCGCTGGCGAATGATTACCTTCAGCTAGGGCCGGAGGCCGTTGAGTTTGCTACAAGTTGTTTGCGTCAACCAAATTCTGGATTGCATCTCCAAGAGAATGAAAAAACCACAGCGTTTGCTCCGATTGAGGTAAACGACGACGTAAGTGAGAACTATTCGTTTGATGTTGCCGAACGTACTTCCTCAGATGAATTGCTTGATCACAAACAAGGCCAACCGCTGTCGAAGGTTGGTCGATACAAGCTGCTTCAAGAAATTGGAGTCGGTGGAATGGGCGCGGTGTGGATGGCCGAACAGCAAGAGCCGGTTAGGCGACGAGTAGCGCTCAAAGTCATTCGTGCCGACATCGGATCCAAAAGCGCTGTTGCTCGGTTCGAAGCCGAAAGACAAGCAATCGCTTTGATGGACCATCAAAACATCGCAAAAATTCTTGACGCTGGCACCACCGAAACTGGCAATCCATATTTTGTGATGGAGTTGGTCAAAGGCATGCCGCTCAATAAGTACTGCGACAAGTACAAACTAAGCGTACGGGAACGATTGGAGCTGATGATTCCGGTTTGTCGCGCAGTACAACACGCGCACCAAAAAGGGATCATCCACAGAGACCTAAAACACTCAAATGTGTTGGTGACTGAATACGATGGCAAGCCTACTCCGAAAGTGATTGATTTCGGACTGGCAAAGGCACTTGGTCACAAGCATACGCTGACAGATAAAACGATGTTCACCGAGATTGGAAAGGTCGTTGGCACGCTTCAATACATGAGCCCAGAGCAAGCGGAAACCAACAACGTCGATGTCGATACCCGAACCGATATCTATTCGCTTGGCGTAATGATTTACAAATTGTTAACAGGCGTTACTCCGCTGGAAAATGCAACGATCGTCAACATCTCGTTGCTTCAAGCCCTACAGATCATTCGTGAAAAAGATCCATCGCGCCCAAGTGTCAGGTTGAAAGAAGACGACTCAATCGACCAGCTTTGTACTTTGCGAAAGGTTCAAAAGCCCGAAAAACTTCGGCAGATTCTTGAGGGAGATCTTGATTGGATCGTGATGAAATCGCTTGAGAAAGATCGGCGCGATCGATACGAAACAGCTGATGCGATGGCGATGGACCTGGAGCGGTTTCTCAATGACGAACCGGTACTGGCACGGCCCCATTCGGGCATCTACACCATCAAGAAATTCATTCGAAGGAATCGTGGCTTGGTGGCGGCTTTAAGCGTGATTGCATCACTTCTGATTGGAGGAATCGTCGCCACCAGTTCTGCAATGTGGTGGGCGAGGACCGAACGTGATCGTGCAGAATCGAATTTCGCCGATGCAACAAAAGCTACTGAAAGAGCTGAAGCCGCTGTGGTAGTTGCGAATACTTCCGAACAGAATCGAAAACTGCAGCAAGAGCTTCGAGAAATCGAACTCTATTCAATGCGTCTAAAATCGGCATGGAGCAATTGGCAACTTGGGGACTCTGAGCGGGCTTGGGGCATGTTAAACTTGTTGGAAAACGAGGATGCAGGTTGGGAACGTGATTACCTAAGATCAGAATTTACGTCCATCGAAAAATGTCTTTATGGCCACGCCAAAGCCGTTGGGGCGATTGCTGTTTCCAGTGATGGAAAAATGCTTGCGACTGCCGCCGAAGACAACACCATCAGGCTTTGGGATGCCAAATCGAAAAAGCTGATTCACCGATATTTGTTGAATGATGAAGCCATTAGTCTTCGGTTTAGCAATGACAGTCAAACTTTGTATTCAGTCGACTACGAGAACAAAGTTTGTATTTGGTCAACTGATTCTCCATCCCTAAAAAAAGCAATCGGTCCATTTAAGAATGACTTGATGAGCTTGGCGGTTTCTCCAGACAGCAAGTATCTATTCGTTGGATCAGCGACACGTGATAGCGAAAGAATTGATGGTGACCGAGAATTTAGCGAACCTACAATTTCGTCGATTCGAGTGATCGAGATAGCGACAGGCGCAACGATTCAAGAGTTGTCAGGGCATTCTGGTGATATTGTGGGGCTAAGTTGTAGTCCAGATGGAAGCCAACTTGCCAGTGGGAGCTTTGACAAAACGATCTGCGTTTGGTTTAAAGAAGATGATGAATTTGTTCTCCAACACAGGCTATCAAAACACTTTCGAGAAGTTACTAATGTCGAATTTTCTCCTGACGGAACACAGGTCGCGAGCAGTAGCAAAGATGGAACGGCGAGGATATGGGATAGTCAGTCCGGTGAGTTGATCAGAACAATCTACGGGCATTCCGGGCCAGTGAACGATGTTAGTTTCGATTCACAGGGCGAACGGGTCGTTACTGCGTCTGCTGACCGCACTGCAAGAATTTGGACACTAGAAGGCGAAGGGCTAGTTTCATTCCAAGGGCACTATGACGTCGTGTTGGGCGCGAGATTTAGCGTCGGTGGTGAAGAGATTTTTACAATTGGTTTTGACAAAACGGTTCGAAGTTGGAGCGCGAATGGAAAACTAAGTACGGTTCCTACTCAACCGCATACGGACACTGTTTGGGACGCGGACTTTGACGAATCGGGACGTATCGCGGTAAGTGCCAGCGAAGATGGATTTCTTAGCTTCATTGATACTTCAAATGGCAAACTTGTAGGCGACAAGATTCCGCACGAGGAAGCTTTGTTGTGCGTTACGTTTTCGCCCGACTCAAAATATGTGGCCTACGGCGGAGCGGACTTCAAACTGCGAATTGTTGATGTGAAATCTAGATCACTAGTAAAAGTATTGGACGCCCATGACAACTATATTTGGGATGTTCAGTTCTCAGCTGATGGGAAATTCATTGCGACAGCAAGTGCCGACAACTCTGCAAAAGTTTGGAAGACCGAAGATTGGGAGTTAGTTAAGCGAATTGATGGTCACGAGGGAGAAGTCGCGAGCGTTGACTTTAGTCCAGATGGAAGTCACTTATTGACCGCGAGCGACGACCACTCCATCAAACTTTGGGATACACACTCGTTTGATCTATTAGAGACATTCGCAGAACACAATCGAGAAGTTTGGCGAGCAAGATTCTCTCCAACAGGGCAAACGTTTGCGAGTAGCGGCTACGATGGCGAAGTCATTCTTTGGGACGTGACAACCAGAAAACCGATTAGGCGATTCAAGGGTCACAAAAATCAAGTTGCCGGACTCGCGTTCTCTGTAGATGGAAAACGCTTGGTAACTGCGAGCGATGATAAGACCATCCGGATCTGGGATATTGATTCAGCGATCGAACTATTTTCACTCCAAGACAAAGGTGATTTCCCAATTGTGCATGTCTCTTTTTCGAAAGACGGCATGAAACTGATTAGTGGCAACAGCAAAGGGTGGGTTACGATTCGCTCCGCGCTCGAAGGAACCGTTTCCAATCGGGCAGTTCTTCCGGAAACCGTTGAGCTTAAGGCAATTCAAGGTCTTCCAGTTGCCCGTTCGAAGAATTCAACCGAAGCCGAGCTGAGGAACGAGCTCGAAAAATCGTTGATGGGATGCAGTACTTATCCTTCGTTCAAAACGTTTCGAAATGCGGGGATGGCTCAATACCGATTGGGCCAGTATCAGGAAGCGATTGAGTCGCTGCGCGAAGCGCTTCGACTTGAGCCGATTCAGTACGGCCAATCGGATATTCGACCCGACTTGGAGGCGTTCTACTCGATGGCATTGGTTAAATCAGGGCAGTTGGAAGAAGCAACAAAGGTGCTGACAACTTTTAAAGAAAAGATCAACAACCCTCTTTGGGTCAAAGATTCAATCATGCTTGAATTAATCGAAGAAGTCGAACAAGTTTTTTTGAAGCAAAATTAGAGCTGTATCGAGACTGGCTTTTTTAATCGATTGTCAAAGATGATGTTTCTAAAGAGTTGCGTTGTCGATTGCTTAGAACGGGAAAACAAAATCGAAATTCAACCGGAACGTGTTTCCTTTCTGATGGTTCAATTCTTGGACACATAAGGAAGTCGAGCGAGGGAATAATGAATCGGTTTGTGAAACTATCAGTCACTTTCTCGACTTTCGTTTTCGTCTTTCTGTGTTTTTCTACAAATCAATTTCAATCTCAGACTCAAGGCCAAGAGAATAACGACCCAGTGTTTTCGAGTGAAATGCTTCACGGAACCGTGAAAATGCATTTCGACGAGAATAACGGGATGCTGACTTTGATCGGCGCTCCGTCCGATGTTGAAATCGTCAGGCGAACTGTCGCAACCTTTAAGAAACGTTTCGATTTAGCGAACAAACAAAGTCCGGTACGAATACGCCTTGAGAATCAATTGGCTGAGACAGCGGTTGAGATCTTGAAAAACTCGCTTCCGCCGTCGCTGCAGAACTTAAAAATCAATGCTGTCAGTTTTCCCGAAGCGATCGTTGTAGTTGGAACCAAGAATCAAATTGAGCAAGTTGAGAAGATCATCGATTCGATTGATTCAATTGGAAGCACGAAAAGAATTACGCCCTCTAAATTCAGGCCTCTTCGCAAGCCCAGGGAAATGCAATCTAAACCGATTCCTGAAGCTTTGAAGTTTCTACGAGCGATATCGAACTGAGTTTAGCAAAATGAATCTAGCTAATAAGCTCAGTTGATTCTGTAGTTTCAATCTTTTCGTTGGTTTGCTTTTTTCGCGTGGCTATCAAGATTGCGATGGGAATAACGATCGCAAAAAGCCAAACCGGGTTTAGCGTTCGCTTCGATTCCTGCTTGATCAGTTCGGATACAGCCTGGCTGATTTGCTCGGATTCCGGCCATGGAAATTTTTCGCGGATGACTCCCTTTGCGTCAATAATGAACACGGGACTTGGTAAGTCACTAAAGAGTGCTCGGGACTGGTCTTCCATTGTGTCAACTAAAACCTTCATTGGCATTTCAAATTCGGTTTTCATTTTTTTAGCCAACTCAATTCGAGCTTCCAACGATTCCGGTTGAGCGACTTCGCGAAACGCAAGCTGACCGGCATGCGGCTCTTTTTGATAGACGATCAGAATTTCTGCTTCGCCAGACTTCATGTATCTTTTGTGCAATTGCCGCAACCCGGCGGCAGCCCTACAAATTGGAGGTCAGGTGTATCCAGATTTGATAACCACAATCCGTTTACCAAGGAAATCAGAAAGCGAAACCAATTCACCATTGAGCGTTCGTAAATCGAGATTGGGCGCTTTCTCACCAACCGCCGGTTTCGAAGCAGCAAATTTCTTCTTGGCGTATTCTTCGGCGCTTCGAAGTTCCATCTGTGGGTTCTGAGGCGAGCCAAATGAAACGGTCGTCAATCCAATCCCCAGCAAGATCACGGACGAATAAATGAACCATGTTGGTAGGAAAAGACGAGTCTTCCAGGTTTGCGAGCTGCTGGGTGAGTGCCTGCTATTCATAAGAGCTCCAAAGAAAATTCAGTTGTCGTTCTTGGCGTCTTTTGCGATTCGGAAACCAATGTCATCCGTCATTACGCTTTTGCTTTGCCGCATTCGAAAACTATTGCGAAGGTACATCCCATCGAGAACAAACGATCCTCCTCGCAATGCTTGGTTCATTATACGCTCGGAATCACTTGGGTCATTTAAGTTAGACATCCATTCAAATGCGTTTCCCGTCATATCGTACAACCCAAATCCATTCGGCTGGTAGGATTTTACTGGTTTTAGCTTACCGCTTTCTTGATTCGCGAGGGATTGTTTGTAAACGTTCCCATACGAATAGATAAATGATTCAGGGCCTCGAGCCGCTTTCTCCCATTCGATTTCAGTCGGAAGTCGGCAATGATCGCCAGTTTTTTCGCTGAGCCATTGGCAATAAGCTTGTGCACCATAAAGACTGACCATAACGACGGGTAAATCAGGAGCG
>CAYMFZ010000155.1:0-10114 GCA_964389585.1 uncultured Pirellulaceae bacterium
ATTCAGATTCGATGCTGCCGACGACTTTGATTGGCCATAAGGTCAAACTGTTCAGCGAAAACCCTGAGTCACCAGGAGACTGGCGAATCATCAAAGGGGGAACGATCGAAGCGATCGGCGCGATCCATTTTGCCGATCCTAAACTTCGATCCGGCGACGACGGCATCAAAACCAAAATGATGTATCTCGAGCTCCACATTCATGGCGAAAACAAAAAGGCACAAGTCGAAGCTCTCGGAATTCGCCCTGGCGATCCAATTCTTTACGATCGTCCAATCGAAAAAGGATTCTCTCCTCACACGTTTTCTGGTGCCTATTTAGACAACGGATTGGGCTGTTTCGTGACTGCTGAGATTGGACGCTTGATCGCTGAATCTTCTGGAATGAAAAATGTTCGATATCTAGGGGCGATGGCGACGCATGAAGAGATTGGTCGTTTCGGCAGCCGCGTTCTCGCAAAACAATTCGATGCTGACGTGACGATCGCGGTTGATGTCGCTCACGATTTTACAGCCGCTCCTGGCATTGGCGATCGACGTTACGAACCTGTTGCGATGGGAGATGGGTATACGCTGACGCATGGTGCGATCACGAGTGCGGCTTTGAATTCGATGCTCACCAAGGTCTCACTTGATCACGAAATTCCTGTTCAACATGAACTTGCCGGGCGAGACACCGGAACGGATGCCATGGCTGCCGTTTTCGCTGGTATCGATTCGGCAAGTGCGTCGATTGGGTTTCCAATCCGCAACATGCACACCATTTCCGAATCAGGACATACAGGAGATGTTGACGCAGCGATTCATGCGATTTTTGAAACGATGCGGCACATGGACTCGATGAATGGCGGCAGCGGAATCACAGGCAACGACTTACGCGACAGCCACCCAAGGCTTGATGAAGCCGCAACGCTTTCTCACAAACCAGCTCCCGATGAAGATGACGATTAATCTTTTCTAATTTTTTAGAGCCAAACGATTGGGAACTTCGAAGAACACAACCGTCGAATCAGGCAATCCTCAGCCACAACGCTACGCATCGCTTGATGCCTTGCGAGGGCTAACGATCATGCTAATGATCTTGGTCAATAACCCTGGATCGTGGGGACACATCTATGGTCCACTAAGACATGCGAAATGGCATGGATGCACGATGACTGACCTCGTGTTCCCATTCTTTTTGTTCATCGTTGGCTCGGCGATGTACTTTTCATTTTTCAAAACAGATTTTGAGTTTACGTCTAGAATCGCTTGGCGAATCGTCAAACGGATGCTGATCATTTTTGGCATTGGCTTGCTGCTGCACGCATTGTCTAGTTATGCGTATGAGTCCGACTTCCGAATTATGGGCGTCTTGCAACGAATCGCGCTTGCCTATGCCGCGGCCGCGTTCATCGTCTTGTTGGTTCGAAGACGATTTCTTGTGCTACTCATTTCAAGTGCGCTGCTTCTAATTTACTGGGGAGTGTCCGTCATGTTCGGCGGCGAAGCGCCGTATTCGCTTGAAACCAATGCAGTCGGAGTATTGGATCGAATGATTCTCGGTCCCGCTCGAATGTACGCCGTCGACGGAGTTGCTTTCGATCCAGAAGGACTGCTCAGCACCTTACCCTCGATCGTCAGTGTTTTGATCGGATTTGAAACGACACGATATCTCAAATCAGAATCGAATCGACTCCGCAGTGTTTTGGTATTGTCTGTAGTTGGGCTGGCATTAATCGCGGCAGGCTATGCTTGGGGATATGCCTGGCCAGTCAACAAGGCGCTTTGGACTGGATCATTCGTTCTGTTGACCGCTGGCTGGGCGATGCTGGTTTTAAACGCTTTCGTCTGGCTGATGGACATTCGAGGCTTGAAGTTTCGTCCCTTGCAAGCGTTCGGCCTAAACCCGCTCTTCCTTTACATCCTTGCTTGGGTTTGGATGACGAGCTACTGGCTAATCCCGGTCGGAGAGGGAAAACTGTTTCCCGTCGTGCATGGATTCTTTTTGGCTGGTGATGAGCCAAGCAAAGCCTCCTCATTCCTATTTGCGATCAGCCACGTTGGGATATTTTGGCTAATTGCCGAATTGCTTTATCGCAAGCGTATCGTCTTTAATGTCTAGCATTTCGACCAGCTTTAACCTTTTTGATTGGCCTGCTTGTCAGCTTAAGCTTCTTCGATGACTTCGTCCAAGATCTGTGCGAATTGTTGTTTTGAAAAATCCATCCGGCCTGACGCATAAGCGCACAATCGCTTTTCCATTTCCGCCAACTCGCCATCTATAGCCATCAAGCGAATCATCTCTTTAAGCATCACGACACGGTCTTCGAAAGTCTCTGGAATCTTGACCTCAAGCGAGCCAGTCGAGATCCCCGCGATTGCCGTTTCAAATTCGTCGCTTGGAATATCCCATTTCTCCGCTCGCTGAACGAGAAACTGAATTTCTTCGTCGGTGAATTTGTTATCAATCGCGGCCAAATTAACAAGGTTATGAAAGAGTTCGACTTTGGTCATTTGAATATCCGATAAACGTTTTGATGCTACGACGTTGGCGATCGTAGTTGTTAAGTTTTCTTGCCGAAGCAGATTTTACACCCGCCGAATGAAGTCCGCAGCATAGCTCCGAACTTCTTTTCCGTTAAGTACATGAACCATACGCAACTGTTGCACGGTAGAATCGCTAAATCGCCCCAGCGGCAGGTGCACCCATTTTTTCTTGAATTTCTTGGCCAGTTGTCGCCAAGCTGCCCCCGGCGGTGACGGACTAACCAACGCAATGTGAGGACATTTGCTATGCAAGCAGGCTGCGGCAAGCAAGCGTTCCTCCAGCGTCGTTGTGAAATCGAGCCGCGGGTCCTGCCAGATATCTGGAATCGCAATCGGCGGATAAAGAAACAACGCTCCACCATAATTTGCAAGACAAATTCCTGGTCCGATCGGCTGCGAGGCAAAGTCCGTTCCGTAAAACGCCAACGTCGATTCGTTTTTGTGTTCGGCAAACCAAGTCGTTCGCCACGGGTATTCTCGTGGATCAGCGGGCGAATCAAACAGCATCACGGAACAATCAAGTTTGCCTTGGTTGGGCGGCAAGACCTTGACGTAGATTTCTCCGTCGTACCAATGCCGAACCGTATCACGAATGTCAATTCCGTCTTTGATGCTCGTGGTGAACTTCTCAGTTTGCGCCAGATCCGCGCCCATCACTTCGGCGGCTCGATCAAAAACGGCCTGTCGAAAGTTCTCAATTAAATCGTCTTCGGGCGGCCAGCTACATTGGGAAAACGGATTCCATTTTTGCTTCCAATTTTCTTGCTGATCAACGTTTGGCCGTGGCACAAGCTCCAATTGTGAGTAAACCAACGGCGGCCCGGGAAGCCGACTGACCATTGGCAAAATCTCGTCACCTGGAAAACCTGCTTGATCAATCGCCATTCGAACTTCTGGCAAATCAAGATCTCGATTGAATAGATACTCTTTTGACTTTTCCAGAACATGCAAAGCGTATCCATCGCCCGCAACTTGCTGAGCCGCCATCACGATCGTCGCCAACTGCGGCGTGAGACGATTGTCGATCAGGGTCAAGTTGCGAATGTATTTAAGGCATTGGGAAAGTAGTTTTGGCGTGATCTTTCTCGCGCGACTCTTATACTCGGACTTGTAGTCGTCACGGGCGGAAATCATCAGCTCTTTCAACCCGTCAATCGAAAGCTGATCATCATCACCAAGCTCACTACGCACCTGTTCGTAAAGTCCTGTGATAAACGGCAACTCGCCGAGCAGAAACCACAACGTATCATTTTTGACTTGAAACTTTTCGGCGTCGTTGACTGGCTCGTGATCGGGGCACTTCAACTCGCGATCAAGAAACGCCTGTCGGATCCACGGAAAATCCATCACGCTGGTTACGAAAAGAATCTTCTCAAAGTCGACTGACAATTCTCTCAATTGCCACGCCATAAAACGAATCCGCTTGCTCCATTGCGGGTCTGGAGAGGCGGAGACATGCGGAATGACCGCCGCCGCAAATCGCTCCACTGGAAGCTGCTTCAACGCATACGCATCGGGAAGCAATCGAGTATTCGGCGAATAGCGACTCGTTTCCAGATCGACATACCGCCGAGGAATTCGATCTCCCATCGCCGTTCGAATCGCCGCAATCACGGGTTGGCAAGGATCGATGGGAACATAACTCGCGCCCAATTTAGTTTGTTCTTCAAACGAATCATCGGGCTCGTCATCACCAGAATCATCCGTTGGTTGCCAGCCGGTCGAGAAACTCGCCATGTCCTTTTGCACAACGACGCTGGGCACGGGCAACTGCAGAATCGCTGATTCGACTGGCGTCTGAAACGATTGCGGAATCGGAACTGCGACACAATCGAACGAGTGCTTCATCATCAGCCGCCGGACTTCCCACGCAAAATCTCCACTTCCGTGGACGATTGGCAAAGCCGTAACGCGGGGTCCGATTTCTAGGAGTTCGTGGATCACCAATCAGTCCTCGAAATCATCGTCTTCATCCATACTCGGCCGCTCATCATCGTTGTCATCCGAATCGTAGCGTTCAAGATCCGGATGCAACGGATCGTTGGGAGAAAAGAAGAAGTCACCAAACCCCATCGGCAGCGCCTGTCCGCCCAGGGTTTGCGAACGTTCTTGAGAAAGTCGCTCCAGATCCAACGCTTCCTCGCCCAGGCATTTTTCGAGCGCTTCACGCCACGCGACATCGGCAGCCAAGGGATGATCCGACTCTTGCGCCATCCGCTTGATCGCGAAACGCAAAAGATTGATTCCGTCACGGGTTGAGAAATCAAGCTTCAACGAATGTGACTTTTGCAAGAAATCAACCGTCATCGCCAGCATATCATCGGCACAAAAAGGCAGATGATATTGCAAGATATGCTTTTCGTCTTCGCGGGATGGAAACTTCAAAGTCAAAGTCGGCTGCAAGCGGCTCAGGATGTAGTCGGGAATCTCAAAGGTCGACTCATCCTGATTCATCGTGACCGCACAACGAAAATCTTTGTGGGCTTTGATCGTGACGCCAGCCACGATCGACTCGACATATCGACGTTGATCGAGCAGTGGTGCGAGTGAAGCCCACGATTTCTCGTTCATACGATTGCCTTCGTCGAGAATGCAAACGCCACCACAAATCATTGCCGTAACCAGCGGTGACGCGTGATAAGCAATCTTTCCACTCTCAGCCAAAACGGGTGTGACCAAAAGATCTTCCGGTCGCGTGTCCGCCGTACATTGGTAGATGTAAAGCTCCTGCTCGCGAACCTGGGTGGCCGCCATCGCAAGTGCGGTTTTTCCAATTCCGGGAGGCCCCACAAGTCGAGGCGTCAGCGGCAAATCGGCTTCATTGACCGTTAGCCAACATGCAAGGACTTGTTTTAAAACTTCTTGCTGACCAATCCACTCGCCGGTGAATTCATGGGGGTCAGACAGGTGCAAATTTATGTTTTGAATCGCGTGGGTCTCACCCATATCGCTTCAGCCTCTTTGAATCGTTTCTCGTCGCTTAGGTAGACCCTCAACGTACCAGCAAAGTTCGCGAATCAACATAGTCGAAGCAAAAAATGTCGCGGAAGATGTTTTCTATTTAGGAAAGTTCAACGATCTCGATTTCGCACTTCGCCTGCTCTAGGAATTCGAGCTTGCTGTGCAAATTTTCCGAAAATTCCTGAACGACTGCATCTGGCAGTACTCCCTCGACGGTAAAAGAGACGTCATTTCGCTGCTGCATCATTCGCACCACGACGTTGTTAATTTTAACGCGAATGACTCTACTACAGCCGAATCGTTTAAAGTCAAAATCTGAATGAGACTCTATTGGCTCATGCGCAATTTCGGGAACGAAGAACGACCGGAAAACGCCCATAACTTCTTCAACATCGAATCCACCTTCAACGCCAATTCGAGCTTTCAAATTCTCGACCTCTTGTTCAATGGGTCGATTTAATCGGAGACACCAGTCGACGCTTTCGTAACTAAAAAGATGATGCGCTTGACGATCGGTTCTTCGAATAAAAACCTTCTTCCATTTATTGTCTGTCAAGCGACTCCATGCTCCACTCACCAAATCGAGTTTCC
Organism: uncultured Pirellulaceae bacterium; assembly: GCA_964389585.1. Classification (GTDB taxonomy): domain Bacteria; phylum Planctomycetota; class Planctomycetia; order Pirellulales; family Pirellulaceae; genus Mariniblastus. The sequence continues at coordinate 6,081 of CAYMFZ010000155.1, forward strand.
AGTCATTAACGCTTTCCAATCTCACACCTTTGACATATTTGCAACCATTCGAAATGACGACCGAATGGTCACTGTCTACGTATTTGGCGTCGTGGTGGTGAATCAGTCCAGGCCCAATACCTGACGTCTCAAGACGTTCGAAAAGTTTAGTCTCGACATCAAACACAAACACCTGTGTCTTCGGTCTATCAACATCCCCTTGTTGATCGCTCAGATTGCCGATCAGAACAATTTCTGTTTCGTCCTCTACCAAACTCGCGGAATGAAAGTCTGTTCTTGGAAAATGAGATTCTGGATAGGCAAGTATCTCGATTTGACCTTCTGAATCTCTAACGATGACATCGTTGTAAACGAAAAAATCTGGATCGTAGTGGTCTTCATGTTCGCCTGCGATAAAGATTTCTCGCCCATCAGAAAGCAACGTCCGGGTCTGTCCCAAACGCATACCACACCAACGCGGTTGTGGCGGCAAACTGGCTTCAGAGTCACCAAGAAAGTGCTGGGCCATTCGATACGGATCTTTACGATTTTCAAACATCCAAACCCAATAAGGGTTAGTCAAATCCTCTGCAGGATTCTCGCCTCGGCGAGCGTACCGCCAGTCCAAGAAAAGATCCTTCGTGATTGATGATGGAAGAACCAGTTCGTTGTCGTCAGGCATGCTATTTCTTCATTGCTGGATGATCGCCTGAAAAGGCTTTGAGAAAGTCGACTAGGAAGCCAATTTCTTTCTCGGTGAGATTCAACGGTTCCATCTTTTCGTCAAGCAATGGATCTTCGGGTGCGCCGCCTTTGTTATAGAACTCAACGACTTCACGAAGCGTCTTCACGCTGCCGTCGTGCATGTAAGGCGCGGTAAACTCAACATTACGTAGTGTTGGAGTTTTGAACTGAAAGTTGTGAGCTTCATCCTTCGTGTGTTTCATTCGCCCAGGATCGCGGTTCTCGCTTTTGAACTGAACTCCGGTGTTGTGAAACTCGCCGTCCGCCAGATTCGGGCCCGAATGACACTTCCAACAGCCACCACGACTTTCAAAAATCCACATCCCCTGACGGGCAGATTTGGAAAGGGCGGAGTACTCCGAATTGCGAAACCGATCCACCATCGAGTTTCCAGTCACCAGCGTTCGTTCGAAACAAGCCACTGCCTTGGCCACGTTTTCGATTGTGACGACTTCATTAGTATCACTGGCTTTTCCATTGCCAAAAACGGCAACGAACGCATCGACGTAGTCTTCGTCTTTGCGGATGTTTGCGATTACGGTTTCAAGATCGCCCCCAAGTTCCGTCTCACTTTCCAACGGCCCCATGACTTGTTGTTCCAGCGAGTCATCACGGCCATCCCATGAAAAGATCTCTCCAAAAACAGCGTTCAAAACCGTCGGGGCATTTCGAGTTCCTTTGCGACCATGAATGCCAATCGAAATCGGTTCCTTACTCGCGAACCCATGGTCAGGCTGATGGCAAGTCGCACAAGAAACCGTTCCGTTGGTTGACAGAATCGGATCGAAAAATAATCGTCGACCAAGTTTGGCTTTCTCGGCAGTGGTTGGGTTTTCCGCGGGAGCTTTCGGTAGTCTCTCGAAACCGAGCGGGATTTTGGTCGTGCTGATTTCCGCAGGCAGGTCATCTTTTGGCAAGATTGGCTTGTGATTCGGATCGTCTTGGGCGAGGGAAGCTTCCGAGCTAACGACGATTGCTCCCACGAACATCAGCGCGAAGAGGCAGAGTTGTCGAAAGAATAGATTTGAAGACACGTTCATCGCGTGAGTCACTTTCAGCGGACGATCCAATTGAAAAACCAGCTCACATTCTAGCTTGCGAGATTTCGTTCTCCAATGAGACGTGGCTGTCGTCGAAGGCTTGTGACCGAGAATGATCAAACAGGCTTTGATCAAACAGGCTTTGATCGAATCAAACAGGTTTAATCGACCAAGCGACGACTTTGGTTTCTTTGGAGAAGTGCAAGATCGGCTTTTCTTCTGGCAACTGAATACCCAACCAATCTGCCATTGTGTTTTCCTTCACAATCGCCTGAGCCTCACGTAGCTTCCAAGGCTCGTGATCGACTTCGCCTCGATAAACTCTGCCCTGCCTGTCGGCAGAGTAGAGGCAGTAGCGAGACGTCAGAAAAGACTCCAGCGAACCGGGTTGTGCGTGAAAGCTTGAACCGATGGGACGATAGTCAAGCTTCAACTTTGCTGGCAATTCGTTTTTGTGAGTTCGCGTCGACTTGTAGCCAATCCACTTGCCATTATTTTCACAATTGCAATTCTTCAGCTCAATTTTCGCGTCCATGTACGGGAGATGGAAAAACTTTCGAGCGATTCGAACAGCCAACGGATTGGTCGCTTCCAAGCAAAAAAACCAAACTCCAGGACGCCCGTTGACCGTCACGTAGGTACGCACGTTAAGCTCAGGAAAATTTGAAATGAAAGGAACATTCGGAACGAATCGTGGAGCGACTCCCGTCATTCGAAATGGAACAATTCCCAGCCAAGCCATTCCGTCAAACGTGTCCAACTCAAGGGAAGATGGAATCAAATGACGGATTGCATCCGTTTCGACTGGCCAATGCATAAACAGCAAATCATGCCATTTCATTCGCATTGTCCAAGAGCGTTTGGGTCGAGGACAAACACGTCCGGACTCGCTTGCTGGAAGCCCTAAGGAATGCTTCTCCAGCTCGAAGTGTGTCTCCAAAGTACTCAAGATCTGTTCCATCAAATTTACAAGAATCACGAGGTCCAAACGCCGACCATCCCGTTTCGTTTACCGTAGTTGCCCTGCTCAGATAACCACTCAAAGTTTCCGTCGAAACTTTCCTTGCCAAGTTCGGGTAGGGATAGAACGATGCACTCGTGTGCTGACCATTCGCCATTTTTCCAATACCGCTTTGCCAGACTTGATTATGAACCCAAAAACATCGGTTTTATCGTTAGTTCTGTTCTGTTCGATTCTCGCAGCCGGCCGCTGTCATTCACAGGAAAACGAGCTCGAGCCCATCAAGATTGGTGCCGAGATGCCAGCGTTTGAGCTAAAGGATTTTCGCGGAAAGTCTTTTACCGGTAGTCAATTTGAATCGAAAACCGTTGCGGTCCTGTTTTTCGGCGTCGAGTGCCCGCTTGTTAAACTCTACACGCCGACGCTGAATAAGTTGCAGGCGAAAGTCGGCGAGGATCTTCAAATCATTGGCATCAACTCAAATCGGCAAGACTCGATTACCGAAATTGAAAACTTTGCCACAATAACCAATGCCAAGTTCCCACTCTTAAAAGACGTCGCCAATCGAGTGGCGGATCAATTCGGCGCGACTCGAACCCCTCAGGTCTTTCTCTTCAACGCCGATCGAAAACTCGTCTATCGAGGCGCGATTGACGACCAATTCACTTACGGCAAACAAAAAGCCAAAGCCGAAACAAATTATCTGGCCGATGCGATCGAATCGGTATTAAAAGACAACAAGCCCACGACTGCGACCACGAAAACCGAGGGCTGCATCATTGGCCGAATTTTGACAGAGAAGGGGACCGGCGAGGTTACTTACGCGAACCAAGTCTCGCGCATCCTTAACGACCGCTGCGTCAGTTGCCATCGGTCTGGCGAAGTCGCTCCGTTTAGCTTGACTGACTACGACGAAGTCATTGGTTGGGCCGAGATGATTGTCGAAGTCGTTGACGACCAAAGAATGCCGCCTTGGCACGCTAACCCGAAGCATGGATCTTTCAAGAACGACGTCAGCCTGTCTTCCAAAGAGAAATCGTTACTGAAGACATGGGTTGAAAATGGGGCACCAATGGGAAACGAGAGAGATCTCCCTGAGCCGCCTCAGTTTGTTGAAGGCTGGCAAATTGGAAAACCAGACGCCGTGTTTCAAATGAGAAAACGACCCTACCGAGTTCCGGCAACCGGAGTCATTCCTTACAAGCATTTCGTCGTTGACCCAGGATTCAAAGAAGATAAATGGATTAAGTCGGCTGAAATTCGAATTGGCAATCGAGCCGTTGTGCATCACGTCATTGTTGGAATTCAAG
>CAYMFZ010000156.1:0-10053 GCA_964389585.1 uncultured Pirellulaceae bacterium
ACTCTATATGGCTTGGTACTTGCCAATGGTGCTGCTGATCTTCTTCCGCCCTAACCTCAATGGGCGAGTGGCGACGATCGAATTGGGCGAGCCAAAACGAAAACACAAAGAGACCGCGGAAGATCTACTGCCCGCGGCTTAGCGGCATCATCTGTGACTTAATGGCGTTGGCAAAAATTCATGCGAATTTCAGCAAGAATGAATTCTGGTTGACGAACTATCATCTCGACTCAATCTGCCTTCATTCAGCCACTCCTTAGAAAGCTGAATAGCGGTGAAAAGAGTGTTTAGTCTTAGGCTTCGATTGGTTTGAACATGAAAACATCGGACTACGCGAAAATTAGCACCATCGAAGCTTTCGACAATATGGAAGTCTTGGAAACTCGATTAACCGATCGCCAATTCCCTAACCATTTTCATGACACATTCGTAATTGAACTGGTGAAATCAGGATCAGATGTCTGCGAAGGAACAGGATTGGCTGCTCATGCCACTGACGTTTTTGTGCACACGCCCGACGCAAGTCACGCAGGCGGGCCATCCGCTGGAAAATCACTTGAGTATCAAGCGATTTATCCTTCGCGACAGTTGGCAAGTGGGCTTCTCAATTTCGATCAGCAGAACATACCGCAGATTTCTTTTGTCAGTGAATGCGATTCGCTTAGGCGTTCCATCCAGGATTTTTTTACTGTGTCGGTATCAACCGATCGAGCGCAGAAGCTCAAGCAGATTCTGGCCCATGTTTGTAACGAAGCGACTGCACGCAGCAAACAGTTGTTGTCGAAAAAGCGAGCAGGCGAAACCGAATCGGATGAACTACAGATTGCAAGAAAATTTTTGGTGGATAACTGTCGTCGAGATGTTTCAATCGCGGAGCTTTCAGAAGTTTGTTTTTTGAGTCAATTCCATTTGATTCGCGCTTTTAAACAAAAGTTTGGAATTACTCCTCGACAGTTGCTCATCAACCAGCGCGTTCTGTTTGCAAAAAAGCTTCTTGCTCAAGGCGAGCCCATCGCATCCGTAGCGTTGAGCGCCGGATTTTCAGACCAAAGTCACCTTCATCGTTGCTTCAAAAGAATCAGTGGCTTTAATCCTGGGCAATACGCTAACAGTTGCCGTCCTAAATAGAAGAACGGCGATGTGCATGCGGAACGGCGATGCTCAACGCCTTATTGATGTGATTGCTTTGGTTCTAAAGCCATCTTTACTACTTGGGCGATCGCGTGGTGATAGTTCACTCTCAACAAGTTTTCGCCAGCGAATAATTTGATCTCGACCTGCGGAGGAATGCCTTTGCCTTCATAGCAAATCCCTTCGTGATCAACATAGATTTCATTTGAAGTCTGAAACGACCACCCATTGGGCAAAGTCTTGTCCAAGACATCTGAAAGTGCTCCCGATGTCGGCATCCCGACGGTTGTAACATTCGGAAATGCACGCATGCTCATCGTGAAAATTTCGGCGGCGCTTCCAGTTACATCACTCGTGACCAGATAGATGGGTTTGAGGTAAACGACGCCGTTTTCGTTGACGTCTTTGTAGGGAGTCACGGTTCGGTCTTGCCGATAGTCTTTTACGGCTGCTGGCCATTTAGAAAACCCTACACGTTTTTGATCGGCGAAATGCGACGCGATTTCAAGGCTGAATAGATCGGAACCTCCCGGATTCATCGAAACGTCGATGATGATCGCGTCTGTATCAGCGAGCGATGTCAGAATTTCGTCGAGCGCTTTGTGGAGTGCAGCGACTTGATCGTCGACATCACCGATTCCAAATCCAGACATGCCAGCGATGTTTAAGTAGCCAATTTTTTCATCGGCCAAGCCCCAAGTGAACCGATTCTGACAATGCTTAGTCGGTTTGCCACCCAGAACTTCTTCAGTAATGCATTCGTTTAGTCTGGCTGAGAACAGGCTGCGATATTTTCTGTAAGTCTTCACTTCTGATTGCTCGGCAAACGCTTTTCGCAATCGAGCTGACGTTTTTGAGCGACCAGTGTCGGCACTTCGAGTCTTACCGTCAATTTCGGCACGCAAACCCGTGTGGCCATCTTTTAGGTTAACCAACATCGATTCCATGACGTCGAACAATTCGCTTTCAGTCATCAAATCGTTGACGCGCGGGCGATGTTGTTTGAGTCTGGCTTGCCAGTCGACCTTGCGAACTTCAAAAAAGGGGTAATGTTTCGTCATGACATCCGCAAATGCATCAAACAATCGTGTTGGCATCCATTCTGATTGATCTATGCACGCTGCTGGCAGGGCGTCGAGTTTCGTCAAGACGTACCCATGTTCTTTCGGATGAAAAGTGAATCGAGCATCACCGTTCGGTTGATCGACAACAAAGTACCCTTCCATGTTGTCGTCTTCAGCTTCTGCTTTCCAGCCAAACTTTCCCGTGTAGTCGTAATAGTGAATTGCGTCTTCCGTAACTTCTACGATGTATCCGTAGCCCTTGGCAAGCCAGACACCTCGAGCGGCTGGCAGTGTTTCTCCTGATTCAAGGGTGAGTGGGATGAGGTTGCCAATTCGCTTTAAGGCTTTTTTCTCAGGGTCGTAGGGCCAAAGTCCAACATCGGTGATCTTGTGTTCGTCATCATCCGCCACTGTGATTCTGATCTTGGCAAACGCACCGGTTTTCATCGCACAAATTGTCAAAATGTCGAGCGGATCAGATCGGAGAATCTCATGAATTGTCATACCATTTGATTGCTCGTGAACGCTTGTGGCAATTTCACACAATTCGATCGGATCTTCCTCGTCAGAAAAGATGCTGGTGACCAACTCGTCACGCTTCTTTTTGTCGGGCTCTGAAACGCATTTCAACAATTGAGTCATTCGATTACCAGCAGGTGTGTCAGGCAATGCGACTTGAGCATCAGTCGGTTTTGAAGATAGCGAGATGCCCAACGCGACAAGCAAAGCTGCGAGAAAAGGCAGGGTTGAAAAACTGTCTGTTTGTAGAAATATTCTCATTGAGGCTGGACTCCAAAAAACCTGGGATGTCGATCGCTTCAGTTTAGGAGAAACGACCACAAGAGAATTGAACAGAATTGCTGTAATGCGACGATCGCGGTAGTTGTCGACCTTGATCAATTTTCGAAATTCAGCTTTTCCCAATCAAAACGGTTGAAACGGTAACACTGGGAGATTTGCCCCAAACTAGATTCGACAATGTTCAATTCATCGGATGCGCGAGTCGAATTCGAAAATTTGGTGTTTAGGTGTCAATTATCCGATCTAAACAATGGGCCATTATTCGTAGCCCGACGGCGTCTGAATTCGATGGCAACTCAGCTCAACCGACGAAATTAGCCCGAGACATGGGTGAGGTATGAAATCACGATTCGTTAAAACGTTGATTCTGGCTGTAATTATCGTGAGTGGAATCTGGGTCTTGTCTAATCGGGATCAGATCAATAAGCCTGGCGATGTCGTTACCCTGATCAAGCAAAAATTAGGCTCAGCCCAAGTCGGATTTTCAAGACTCGTCGAGCCTGAGCAATCAGAAGTTCCATTAAGTTTTCAGTTCGATACTCAAAATGCGAGCCCATCAGCCTATCCGGTTTCGAGTCGGCGTCCGCAGTTTGTTAGCAATGTGATTCGAATCGCCTCCTTCCGATTGAATTCACTGGTAACAAAACAGCCGAATAGCTCGGATCTAGAAATCATCGCGGACATGTGTCGGCAGTATGATGCAGTCGCGTTGCAGGAGGTTGATGCCGGTGGGCAGCTTTGGCTTCGGGAACTGACGGATCGAATGAATCGAATGGGTGCGACGGGAGGATCTCGTTCCTTAGGAAGGCAATCTTCTTCAGATTACTTTTTCGTCTCTGACCATTCTCGAAATCCTTCTCAGGCAACGCTGGCTGCAATTGTTTTTAATCGGCGAACTTTGGAACTCGACCAGTCTAAGTGGTACACGGTTAACGACCCCGAAAGAGTTCTCACCCGTGAGCCAATGGTGGCTTGGTTTCGCGCTCGTGGCCCTGCACCAGATCGAGCATTCACTTTTTCGTTGGTGAACATCAAGTTCGGTAGCAAAGAGTCAGAACTTCGCCATTTGGGCGAGTTGTTCCGAGCCATTCGAGATGACGGTCGTCAAGAAGATGACGTGTTGATCGTTGGTGATTTCAATGGTGACACAAAAGAGCTTCAACCGCTTCGCAAACGAGCAGGACTGACTTGGGTTGTTTCCAATCGAACTAACACGACTGGCGTCAGTTCACTATTTGACAACCTGGTTTTCAACGACATTGCGACCGTCGAATTCACGGGACGTGGTGGTTCGTTTGATTTTCTACGGAAATACAATCTTAAGTTGGAAGATGCGATTCGAATCTCGGAACACATGCCAGTCTGGGCCGAGTTTTCGGTTTTCGAAGGTGGTAACGGACCATTGCCCGTTGGAAATGCAAGTCAAGTTCCAGGTCGAGTTGCTGGGAATCAAGCGACGTTTCAGCCAAGAACACTTGTGACAGACCGTTGAGAGTAGGCATGTCGGGACATTGAGCAAGGCGTAGTCAAGATGCCTGATAGTTGATCTATCGCAATTCAGATAATCACGAATTTGCTGACTTTGTATTTCAACATAGGTCCCGCAATCAGCTTGGAAAGCTGAGCGACAATGTCGCTCGGTTCTCCGAACCGAATGCGGAAACGCTCAAACGTGGTTAACGCCGAACGTGGTTAACGCCGAACGTGGTTAACGCCGAACGTGGTTAACGCCGAAAACTTGAGCGGTTGAAGAATTTTCAACAAGTCACGGGCCAACATCGTTTGGATGACGAACCAAGGAGTTTGTTTCTTAATTCGACGGAGTTTCAGGTTTCAAGTTTGAAAACACTGATCGACGATCGCTACATCGGCAGGATCAGTGAACCAGCTAGTGATTTCCGAATCGGCAAACTCGATCGTTCGTTTTGACTTTTGCAAGCTGCCCACTCCAAACATTCGTAGGCTTGATCTAGATTCGTGTTCGGGCTCTAGGTAGTTGATGTTGCCATCAAGTCGTGCGGAGTCGCCTTCTTCAAATGAGCGATATGAATTTGAAGAAAACCGCTCTCTCATTGTCAAAATCAAATTCGGTTGTTGACGGCGGCTTAAGAATTCAATCAGCGACTTTCCGCTATCAAGCAGTATCGGTGCATAGCCAAAATCTTTCAGCCGTTCACCGATTGTTGTCGCGCTATCCGCGTCAAAATTTACACAAAGGACGTTTTTTTGGCGAGCAAATGAGTAGCCTGTTTTGGCTTCGCGGACGGGCGTAGATTCCAACGAATCTGGAGTAATGCCCACAGCCTTTTCAAGATTCTGCATGCATTCTACTGCGTGGTCCAATGCAATTTCGGCATTGTCATTCAGTTGTTGTCGCAACTGATTTTGGGCTAGATGAATCGCGAGATTTGCTGCGTTAAGACATTGTTGAATGTGACACTGTTGAATGTGACACTGTTGAACGTCCTGAGGTGCGTCCAATTCATTGTTACGTCTCGAATCGTAGGAAGTTGAGACATTCCGATTCGGCTGTTTGGGTTTTACATCCCAATCCGCAGTCTCTTCTAATTCTCCGCGGATGATTCGAATTTCATCGGGAGCATCAATGCCCAATCGAACTGTACGCCCCTGAACGCGCGTGACTTCGATAGTAATGCCGAGCTTGGGAAAAAGAACTTTTTCGGACTCGCGGCGGGACAAAATCAACATAGGGATTCCTTTCCATTTGGGAAAAGCAGCATTCAAAACTCGAATTCCCAATTGGCGAGCTTAGCCATAAGCGGCCAAGCCAACAATTGGTCTGGTGCGAGTCGATTTTGGCGTCTTGCCAAATTTTGTGCTCAAAGATGTCTTTTCGAGCACGACGATATCCTTAGTGTTTACAAATAAGATATCTTGTCAACACGAGTTACTGTACGTTTTTACAGTAATTGGATTTTCAACGTTGTTCGATTCGCAAACGCTTAGATTGCTATGCAAAAGAACAATAATTTTCACTAATCGCACACCAATCAAGTTGATAAATCAGTGTTTGATTAGTTGATATCAGCGTTCTGCAAGCTCATGAATGAAATGTTGAGGGGAAAGCCAATTTTTTTTGGGTCGTTCAAATTGGGTAAAGTTGTGCGGCATAGTTTGTTCGGTGAATAGTGAAATTCAATTAGGATTCGTCTGCTACAAATCCCTTTTCTACAAGCAGTTCAAAGCTGTCCTCGATGGTGCGAACGTCGTAACCCATCGGACGAAGAATTCCCGCTGCGACCGCAGCGCGTCCACCGGCCTTTCAGTGGCAGTAGACGATTTTGTCGCTCGGAAGCCCGGCCAGTTTTCTCGCACCCGCGGGCAATTCCTTGATCTGGTCAATCGTGATGAAGATCGAGTCTTTTAAGAATCCTGCATCGCGCTCTTTCTGCGATCGAACGTCCAACATGATCGCTTTGCCGGTCGCAATATTCTCTTGAATTTGTTTTGGCGAATCGGAAGTGTGTATGCTTCCGCCACCAAACAATTTTGCCCATAAACTCATTGCTGAATCGTTCCTTGTCTAAACTGTTAAACCCAAATGTCTGACGTGCAGTCGCCGCCGGGAAATCGAATCTCGTGGGCACGTGCCGCACCACCCGGCTCCTTGCCAAAGTCGACCATGAATTTTTCGTTGACCTTGAGGCCGCCTTTTTCAGTATCACAATCGACTTGTAACAAGTAAGAACCCGCCTTGGCCATCTCTGGATAAAACTGATTATCCCAAGGACTATAAAGCGAATTCGTGACGTACAGCCGCTTGCCATCGAGACTTAGTTGCAACATCTGTGGGCCACCACCAAGCTTCTTGCCGCCCACTGGTTCACCCTTTCCAATCACGCCACCAAGCCAGACCTGTCCCGTCAATTTGGGATTGGCCGGATCGCTAACGTCGTACTGACGGAGATCGCCGTGCAGCCAGTTTGAAAAATAAAGCCACTTGTCGTCCATTGATAACACGATATCCGTGATCAAGCCCGGAACGGGAAACGGCCAGCCTTCATGTTCGATTGACTCAACAGCAACCACTGAATCGGCGGTCCACTTTTCGTCTTTCTTTTGCCAATGCCAGATCGTACTGCTCAACGCGGCGCCAACAAATCCGTGCACGCTATCTGGGTCGTGATGAAAGCGAACTTCCAGTGGGATCATTCCTTTTTCGCCAAGGTCGATCGACTGGTTGATTTTTCTCTCTTTCCAATCCCAAAAATGCAACTGTTGTCCGTACTTTCCAGCTTTGACATCATCGAGATTAAAGCCCTGTGAGACCGTGTTCGGTGATCCCCATTCGCTGGAGATCATCACATTATGGCGCGGTTGATACCAGAAGTCATAATTGAACTTCATGCCGGTCGCGTCAGTCTCCCAACGCCCTTTGACGTTGAACTCTTCGTCAAGCAACAAAAATCCGCCAGGCCCATCGCCTTTGGCGTCACCCAACATCGAGATCATGATGTTACCGTCGGCCAGGCAATGAACGGTGTGAGGCGCCGAGAGGTTTGTCTTTTCTGCTATCTCGGATCCCTCGAGGACCTTGTGCATTTTTGGAGCACGCGGATCAGACGTGTCAACAAAGTGAATTCGTCCCGACCCAATTCCTGGCAAGACGATAAAGCGACGACTCTTCTCATCATCGCCATGGCAACTACTGCAAGAATTCCAACCGAAATGATGAAGCTCATCACCAACGTTGGGCATCGGCAGCCGCGAGATGACCTGGCTGTAAGTTTTCGAATCCGGGTCGACGTCGATGGTAGCGAGATAGTCAGGTTTCTTGACATCCGTTCCAGCATAGATCGCCGGCACATAGGCGACCGTTTCTGGCGGAGCTTTCATCGCATCAGCCGGCGTGGCGTAAGTCCGATCACAACAGGCTTGGTCGTCTTCGTCCTGTCGCGCCGAGAACGTCGTTCCCAAAGCGTCAAGTGTCAAAGACGAAGAGGAAACGAAAGCTGCGGTGGCGGCAGTTGACTTTAAGAATTCACGTCGCTTCATGATCGGCTCCCGATGAATTTGATTTCACATCAGCATCGTGATTGTAACCGATGACATCGAACGTCAAGTCGTTTCGAGGGAGATTCAGAAACACCGTTTAAAGCAATTCTTCCCAAAGCAATTCTTCCCAAAGCGAGTTTCCCAAAGCGAGTTTCCTAAAGTGACTAATCGAACGATGAGACGTCAATTTGATCGGGAAGTTTTCTTTCGTTGCGTCGTTGCTTTAAAGAAACAACTTTGGTGCCAGCCAAATCGTCATGAAGACACTTTTTGTTGGTTCGAAAAATCATCATCCCATTAGCAAAGTTAAGAAGACCACCAAAAAATGGAATTTGAACCAACAACCAAAGCAACAAGTAACGTCGCAGAAAAAGTGGAACCAAAGCAACGATTTGGCCTGAACGTTCGTCGACAATTCTCGTTTTCATAAACACTTTGCCCACGGTTTGACCCTGAGTCGCAAGCAGATAACCGTGGGCTAACAGGAACGAGATCGTAATCGCAACCAGTTGAATCAGAATTTCATAGGACCAAATCGGAGCCGTCGCTAACGGGCGTGCTGCGTAATTAGGCGACGCGAGTTCGGACGCAATTAGGATCAAGTAGAACAGCGGGACAGCAATAACGATCATGACTGCCGTGTCGATCAAGTTTCCCCAAAAACGTTCCGAGCGAGTCGCCAGCCCATAGTGCTGGTTGACTGGCAGCTTGGAAGTTGGAGCTGTCGGCTCTGAGGTTGGTGCCGCGTATGGGTTGTCTTTATCGATGTTCGTTGCCTATTTCGAAAATGACAAACTCGTTTCAAGTATCGTATGGACTGGTTCGACTTGATGTTGAACGACTTGTCGTTCTTCGATTGGATGCCGGAACTTTACTCTTGGTCGAAATTGGCCCATAGTCTTCATCAAGTGACTCAACCCATTGGCAAATTCGCCAGTCCATCCAATATCGATCAGGGTCTTTGAATCCTTGCCCGATAAAGCCAAGGTGACCGCCCTTTTGCGTTGAGATCAAGTCGATGTATTCCGACATTTGATGTTTATGGTACATGTCGAAGGGAACGACGGGGTCGTCTTGCGAAGTCAAAATAATAGTTGGGATCGTCACGCGATAAAGTTGCTCAGCCGAACTCGCGTCCTCGTAATACTCCATCGCGCCGCGATAGCCCCAGCAGGGAGCGGTAAATTGATCGTCCCAATGGATCAAGCGATTCGGTAGGGGATTGATTTTGTTGTCAACCAAGTCTTTAACGTGTCTTCTACGTTTGGTTAGCTGAGCATGCATTCGCGTGATGAAGTACTTTTCGTAAACTCGATTCCCTTTTTGTCGAAGGTTCCAAGAGGAGTAAACCAAGTCAATCGGTGGAGAAACCGCGACGGCAGAGTCGACTTGTTCATGAGGTTGATCGCCCCAAACGCCAAGCGTCTTCAAAACGATATTTCCACCGATCGAATATCCAACCAGGCTCAGCTTTGACAACGGACTCAGCCGGTGAACAAAATTAGTGACAGCCTCAACGTCTTCAAAACATCCACCATGAAGATGCGATCTAGAAATTAACGTGCTGTCGCCGTACCCTCGCATGTCGACGCGAATTGTTCGAATCCCTCGTCGGTTGAGTTTGTCCGCAGTCCGCACGACATAAGGCGAAAGATGGCAGCCACATAGTCCGTGAAAAAGAATGGCGATTCGGTCGCCAGTGATCCAGCTTTCCGGTCGGTCATCATGAATGACAAGCCTGTCGCCATCGTGCAGTGGAACGGTGTGTTTGTCCGCAGAGTAGTCACGCAGCTTGCCACGAAAGAAGTAGGCGCCAACGGTCTGCAAGTGTGCGGACGTCAGGATCTTCAGCGGTCGAAATGGTGGGTATTCGGCGACAAGCACGGGCAACTAGGGGCGTTAATTAGGGTCCGATGTTTACGAATCAGGATTTTAGTCAATCGGTTTTTGCGCGTCGAGCAACTCGATCCATTTCGGGCTGTTTGGATCAGTCATTCGTAGATAGTCGTTGATCACTCCGTGGTCAAAACGAACTTGCCAA